>JBILIU010000042.1:0-10908 GCA_044368905.1 Sediminibacterium sp.
TAGCGTTTACCAAATCACGGGCAGGCGCTTCAAATGCTGCTTTTTGATTTGGATCTTGTATTTGCATGATCTGAGTCATCAATTGTTTTTCGCTCTCCGATTTAAAATCTGCAGAAAAATACAATGCCATCACTGCAAAAAATACAAGGCCTAAACTGATCCAGCCAATTTTATGTTCTTGTAGGAAGCTTTTAAAATTTGTTGCTTTTATTACAGCACTCATGCCATACATGGCTAAGATGCCAATTAAAAGTGTTGGCACAATAATGATCATGCTTGGCGCACGGAATTTATTATAAAGCGGTAAGTATTTTAAGATCACTAAATTGAAAGACTCAAAATAAGCGCCTGCTGCAAGTAGAACAGACAGTACGATGACCGCACCTAACCACCAACGATTTGGATTGGCATTACTTCCAAGTCCAATGAATGCAAAGAAACAAATAAGGATACCTACATAAGGAGGGCCTGCTGTAAATCCAATACCGCCCCAATAAAATTGTAAAAAGGATTGTAATTGTTGACCCACTTCTGGTTGCATTTGTTGTAATACTTCAATTGCTTTTGATGTAGTAGGGTCTACTAAATTTGGATCACTAGAAGCGCCATAAATATGCGGGAACATCATCACCAAAGGCTCTGATAAGAACATGCTGTAACTTAAAGCATAATCTTTGTTCAATCCTGTATTGGTGATTTTACTATCCTTAGTGGCCAATGCGCTACCACCTCTTATGGTTGATTTTCCAAACTCTGCGGTCCCAATGAGCATCACTGCATTCACAGCTAAGCCCATTAATCCAGCCACTAAACTAAATCCAATAGTTTTATAGATATGTGTAAAATCTTTTGCTTTGATCCACTGAACAAGATAAAAGACAGACATCACTAAAACAATGATTAAACCATAATAGTTGATCTGAAGGTGGTTCGATTGTACAAATAAAGTGGTTGCGATTGCTGTACAGATGGCACCTAGGTAATACTTCTTTTGAAATATTAAAAGAATAGATCCTATAAAGAAAGGTAGATAAGCAATGGCATGCATTTTGGTAATATGTCCAACCACTACAATAATAGGATTATAAGTTGCATAGCTATAAGCCAATCCACCTATAATACCTATGACGGTTGAGAACCCAAGCACTTGTGCTAAAAAATAAAAGCAAATACTTGCCAAAAAGAATAAGCCAATAGGTTCAGCCAAATTAAGAGTGAATAATTGATCTAAGATGCCAACTGAGAATGAGGTTCCAGGGATACCAGTAATTTGATAAGCTGGCATGCCTCCAAACATATTGTTGGTCCATAAAGGGGTTATGCCATATTGGTCTTTATAGTTCATGGCGTCTTGAGCCATCCCTTTCCATTGTGTTATATCGGACTGTTGCAATACTTTGCCTTCTAATGCTGGTTTGCAATACACAATTGCTACAATAGCAAAAATGGCCACGGCAATAAGATGGGGTAGTGCAGACTTAAAAAGAGACTTGAACATATGCATTAATTTATAGGAACAAACCTACAACTAAATAGGCTTTTTTGTACTTTTAATCAATTGTAAATATCAACAAATGCGCTCACGCTCCCCATTGGCCTTTTTTTCAAAAGTAGCAGTCATTTCTAACCTAGTTTACCTAGTTTCGACCCTGTTTTTATTCATCACATGGATGAAGATCCCAAGAGATATTGCTCAATTTATCGCTGTCACAGGCTTGGAATTAGCCCCAATGATGAACCTAATTTTTGCACTCATCCTTTTAATCCAGTTCCTTCAAAAAAAAGTAATTATTTTACCTACTTGGCAAACTATTTTCAACCTTAGTATGTTATTGGTTCAAGCAGGCTTATTATTTATTTAAACTCAATTATGATTCATCAAATTTTAAAAGATAAACCCACCAAATTATTTTTAGGTATCACCGCATTCTTTGTGGCCAATGCCCTCATTGCAGAATGCATAGGAGGGAAGATTTTTTCACTAGAAGCTGTTTTTGGTTTTAAGCCAATGAACTTAACTTTATTTGGAGAGTCTGGATTAGCGTTTAATTTAACCTGTGGTGTATTGTTATGGCCTTTAGAATTTGTCATTACAGATATTGTGAATGAATATTACGGACCAAAGGCAGTAAGACGCATTAGTTTAATTGCGGTGGCTTTAATTAGTTATGCTTTTGTCATGTTTTATTTAGCCATGTCGGCTGCGCCAGCTGGTTTTTGGGTAGAGTCAAAAATGCAAAACGGTATTCCAAGTATGCAATTGGCCTTTGAAGCAATTTTTGGACAAGGGATGTGGATCATTATAGGAAGTATCATTGCATTTATGGTGAGTCAGTTAATTGATGTGACCGTGTTCCATCAAATCAAAAAAAGAACAGGAGAAAAAATGATTTGGTTAAGATCCACTGGTTCAACAGTGGTATCTCAGCTGGTAGATAGTTTTGTGGTTTTATTTATCGCATTTAAAATTGGTAACGGATGGGCATGGTCAACTGTTTTAGCAGTGGGTGTTGTCAACTATATGTATAAGTTCACTATGGCCATTGTACTAACGCCACTGATTCATTTAATCAGAAATCGCATCGAAAATTATGTAGGTGCAGAGACAGCGCAAAAAATGAAATTAGAAGCGATGGGACAGAAGGCGGATATTTAAGCCAAAATTTACTTTCCAAAAAGTTCAATCAACATTTTGATGGCTACTTTGTCTATAGGTAAAGTCATGGCATCTTCTGAAAGAGTATGGAATGGAATCCATCTTAAATGTTCTGCAGTTCCATTGGGGTCAGCAACTTCTTCTGGTAAAAAATCAAATGCTTTTTCTTTTGTCTTTACAATTGTAGTATCTGCAGTATGCACTAAATAGTAGATGGATATAATTTGATCTTTATGATTGAATGCAGAAATCTGAAAAAAATCTGTCGTATAAAAATGATCTCCTACATGCACTTCGATATTGGCTTCCTCCATAAATTCTCTAGCCAATCCATCTCTTGTGCCTTCGCCAATTTCTAATCCGCCACCAGGTAATTTAGTGATGTAGTTGCCTCTAATAAATTCATCGCTGACTAATAAACCTTTTTCAGGGTCTAATAAAATTCCATAAACACGCACATTGAATAAGGGCATACTAGATTTATTTTAAATGGATCGTCCCATTGTACACAAAAGTCGCAGGACCTTGTAGCCAAATATGATTAAAATGGCCACCACCTTGATTGTTAAAGCTAACAGCCAATTCGCCTCCAAGGGTTTGAATCGCCACTCGATGCGTTCCTGTTTTATGTAAATGTGTTGTAATGGCTGCAGCAGTGACACCCGTACCACAACTATAGGTTTCGTTTTCTACACCTCTTTCATAGGTGCGCACAAATAAATGGTCTTGATGAAATTCAATGAAATTTACATTGATACCGTCTGCTTTGAATCGCTCGTTGTACCTTATAGCTTTACCTTCACTTACAACTTGAAACTCCTTAATATCTTTTACTAATTGCACATAATGAGGGGATCCGGTATTGGTTACAAAAAAGTTTTCGCCTGTTTCAACCGCATTGACATCAGACATTTTTAAATGTATCCATCCATTGTTTTCAATCTTTGCTTCGTGCGGGCCATCGATTGCAATAAAAAGATAATTTTCGCTCACAATCCCATGATCATTTGCATACTGCACTAAACATCTACCTCCATTGCCACACATCGTTCCCTCTGTGCCATCTGCATTATAATAGGCCATTGAGAAATCATAATCATTTGCAGTGCCAAGCAGAATCAATCCGTCTGAGCCAACCCCAAATTTTCGATCACATAAAAATGCAATTTGCTGATTCGATAAAGCAATACTTCCATCTCTGTTATCGATGATGACAAAATCGTTGCCTGTGCCTTGGTATTTTGAAAATTGAATTTCCATTTAACTTATTTGAATAATTAGATCGTAGCAATAATTCCTAGACTTTTTTGAATCATATGATCAATTGCTTTTGCCCCATCTTTACTAAATTCTTGCTTCACTCTATTGGCTACAATCACATTGATACTTAAACACTGGTGTCCTAATAAATTACACAAGCCATATATGGCACTTGTTTCCATTTCAAAGTTCGCAATATGATGGTTCCCAAAACGAAAACTTGTCATTTGGTCTACTAAATTAGGCATCTTTAAAGGCAATCTTAATATCCTGCCTTGTGGTCCATAAAAACCAGGGCAGGTCACCGTAATACCATGGCTATAACCTTCCGTAAAATGTTTAAGCAATCCTGAACTCGCACTAGATATATAAGGTTTAATATGATGCGCTTGGATATTGGTATGCTGTTCAAATGCTGCTAAAATCGCAAGCTCCTCTGGATTATTATTGGGTTGATAAAAATGCAATAAATTATCCACGCCTAAGCCATGTGTACCTGCCACCAATTGATCCACTCCAACTTCACCTTGCAAAGACCCACAAGTCCCAAGACGAATCACAGATACAGATTTCTTGATGTCTTTAATGCACCTTGTTTCAAAATCAATATTCACCAAAGCATCCACTTCGTTCAATGCAATGTCGATATTATCTGGCCCAATGCCCGTACTCATCACAGAAATACGTTTTGAGCCAATATAGCCAGTATGGGTAATGAATTCTCTATGTGCCGACTTATGTTCAATTTGATCAAAGTATTTACTTACATGGGCTACACGATCAGGATCGCCCACCGTAATAATGGTATCGGCAAGCTCTTCTGGGCGAAGGTCTAAATGATACACAGCCCCTCTTGGGTTAATGATCAATTCTGAAGCGCCAATAGGTTGTTGCATAAGCAGGATTTATAGCACAAATGTCGCTTAATTCGATTTAGTGGTAAAATTCTTTTATAATTAAGTTCTTTGCGTTAATTTCGCCTTCCAGCAAGGTCCTGTGGCCGAGTGGTTAGGCAAAGCTCTGCAAAAGCTTCTACAGCGGTTCGAACCCGCTCGGGACCTCGATACAAAGCCTCTCACGAAAGTGAGAGGCTTTTTTAATGCGAAGCGGTGTCGAAAGCTCGCTTTCGTAAACCGATGAGCATTAAAAAAGCCAAAAGGATGCGAAGCATTCTTTTGAAAGGCTTTGGGTAAGACGAGATAGCCGAGGCGGGAGACAGCGAATGAAATGAGCTGGCAACCAAAAGCAAAGGCTTTGGGTATAACATTGGGTACAACATTTCATTTCTTCTTTTTCGAATGTACCATTCTGATTAAATAGAACTAATTTTATATAGAATTAATTTAATATGAAAAAGGGTATTTTATTTATCTGTGTACTTTCTTTGCTTTTTAGTAGTTGCGTCATGTATTCCAGAGTACAAAAGGATGATTCTGGTGATTATGTTACTCGAAAGGGTGTAAGGTATTCGTATTTTCAAATAGATAAAAAGAATGGTTACATATTTAATAATAAAGGCAAAAAAATTCTTTTAACTACATTAGATAGTATTGGGCCAATTAAATTTTTTAAATAACAAGTTATGTCTAGTAAATCAAAACTATTCTTCTTTATACTTTCAATTACATCCTTACAATTAGGTTGTTACCCAAATTACAGATGGGAAGGTAACAGAAGTTATTATATTGATAAAAGTGGAACTAAACGGTATGTTAAGATGTATTATAAAGGGGTACAAATAACACATAAGGGAAAAAATATAATTGATAGTGTATATGAAATCAAATGATTTTAATCTGTAAAGCAGTCACATTTAAATTTGAACCTCAATTTTCCTTTAACCTAAATTATGCGCTCCATTTTCCTCATAATTTTATTTGTATCCAGTCAATTTGTACAAGCATGGAGTCAAGACATTGATCTAATCCAAGAAACCGAAGTATTGGTCATAGGAGGCACGGCCAGTGGTATTTGTGCAGGCTTGCAATCCTCAAGGCTAGGCGTTAAAACAATCATTGCAGAATCCACTCCATGGCTAGGAGGGATGTTAACCGCCGCAGGCGTATCCGCATTCGATGGGAATCATAATATGCCAGCTGGAATTTTTGGAGAATTTAGAGCAAGACTATATCAACATTATGGAGGAAGCAATAAAGTATCCACAGGCTGGGTGAGCAACACTTTATTTGAACCACATATAGGGGATAGTATTTTTAAAGCAATGGCTGGCAATGAAAAGCATTTACAAGTTTATTATCAATATGATTTAAAAAATGTAATCAAAGAGGGGAATAGCATCACTGGCGTTTTATTTTATGATCACCAACAACAAAAAAATATTTTAATTAAGGCTAAGCGCTACATTGATGCAACTGAACTTGGGGATGTATTAGCAATGGCAAAGATTCCATACGATCTTGGGATGGAATCAAACAATGTGACCAAAGAGCAAGTGAATCAATATGGTGTAAATGATATTGTACAGGATATCACTTATGTAGCTGTATTAAAAGATTATGGCATGCCACAAAAGTTGATAGATAGACCTAAAAATTATGACTCCTTAGAGTTTGATGCTAGTAATCTTTCTTTTTACAAAGATAGTGCAAGAACAAAGCCTCCTGTGGATGCAATTAAAATGCTTAATTATGGCAAACTGCCAGGGAATAAATACATGCTCAATTGGCCAATCTATGGCAATGATATTTATTTGAATGTCATTGAAAAATCACCCTCAGAAAGAGCTGAGTTATTAGAAATAGCCAAACAACAAACGCTGAGATTTGTGTATTTTATTCAAAAGGATTTAGGCTTCAAAAATTTAGGACTAGCAGATGATGAATTTAAAACTAAAGATAAACTAGCCTACTATCCTTATTACAGAGAATCTAGAAGGGTAAAAGGATTGTCAAGGATGTTGGTGCAACATATTGCAACACCTTTTGAAACCGAAAAGCCATTATACAGAACAGGCATTGCGGTGGGGGATTATCCAATTGACCATCACCATAAAAAAAATCCATTAGCCCCGCAACATTTGGATTTCTTTTCTATTCCGTCTTTTAATATTCCAATCAGTGTTTTGATTCCAGAAAACCAGGACAATATGATTATCGCTGAGAAGTCGATTAGTGTTTCAAATGTTGTGAATGGTACCACAAGATTACAACCTTGTGTCATGCAGATTGGTCAAGCAGCTGGATTACTAGCAGCGCAAAGTGTCAAAGATAATATTGCACCAAAAAATATGTCTGTAAGAAAATTGCAAAATATTTTACTCGACGCAAATGGATACATTATGCCTTACGTTGATATAAAACAAAGTTCGCCTTATTTTAAAGCGGTGCAAAAAATTGGTGCAACTGGATTATTAAAAGGAGTAGGTGTGCCAAATGGGTGGGCGAATACAACTTATTTTTATCCGGACAAACCTGTTTCATTTGCTGATTTTGTAAAGACATGGAGTATGAAATTTAAAAATCCTATTTCCTTGACTGAGCACGATATGACAATTGAGGATGCTGCAAATTTTGCGGCCATCCTTAGTGGTAAAAAAATAGATGAAATCCTAACAAGTTTTAAATCACATTGGGACACCTTAAGCTTTACTGAATTTGATTTAAAAAGAAGTATCAAGAGAATTGAACTTGCTGCCATCTTAAATGAATACGACTTATTCAATCAATTTAATGTGGATGTATTTGGCTTTTACGTCAAATAATAAGCTGTCATTTTTATAAGCTAGTTTATTGTATTTTTGCACTCATGAAACATTCCCAAACCATTGGCATCCTCCTTACTTTATTGTTATTCTTTTGTACCACACAACCATTAGTGATTATCGAAAGCAGAAACTGGGTGGTTACAGGATGGGATGCAGGGGAGACTAATTTTGGACAATCAGGTAAATTCTTATTCTACATAGGGATATTAGCAATTTTATTTTTTGCAATACCATCCATCAATGTAAAGCGATTCAATATGGCATGGGCTGCATTGTTAGTTGCGTGGAGTTTTAGAAACTATTTAGTTTTATCTACTTGTGCGATGGGGGAATGTCCTCAAAAACAATGGGCTTTATATGCATGCATTATTTTAAGTTTCGGAATTTTAATCATGACCTTCTTGCCTAAGCTTAAAACAAAATAACCCTCTTTTGGAGGGCTATTTATTATTTAGTTAAACGAGATGATTACGCTAATTGCTCAAGGCCTTTTCCAATCAATTGAACCGCTTCTTTAATTTGCGCTTCAGTAATAATCAATGGTGGAGCGAATCTAATTTTATCGCCATGGGTTGGCTTTGCAAGTATCCCTAATTCTTTCAAGTATAAACATAAGTCCCATGCTGCTTCAGGATTATCGTGTTTGATCACAATGGCATTTAACAATCCACGTCCTCTTATTGAGGCGATAAATGGTGAATTTAAATTGGCTAATTCAGCTCTTAAAATTTCACCCATTTTAAATGAGTTCTCTACCATCTTTTCTGACTTGATCACTTCCAACGCTTTCATAGCGACTGCACAAGCCAATGGATTTCCACCATAAGTGGATCCATGTTCGCCTGGCTTAATTTGCAGCATAATCACATCATCTGCAAGCACAGCAGCAACTGGAATGGTACCGCCGCTTAATGCTTTTCCTAAAATTAAAATATCAGGACGCACATTTTCATGATCACATGCTAGTAATGTACCCGTTCTTGCCAATCCAGTTTGAATTTCATCTGCAATAAATAACACATTGTATTTTGTACATAAATCTCTAACGCCTTTTAAGTAACCGTCTGTAGGAATCACCACACCTGCTTCACCTTGTATTGGCTCCACCATATAGGCTGCCACATTTGGATCTTGCAATGCTGTTTCTAATGCGGCTAAATCGTTGTAGGGTACCAAACCAAATCCTGGCATAAAAGGGCCAAATCCGTTGTAAGAACTTGGATCTGTAGAGGACGAAATTGCAGCGAGTGTTCTGCCCCAAAAATTACCTTGTGCAAAAATGACTTTCGCTTGATTTTCTGGAATGCCTTTTACTGCGTAGCCCCATCTTCTTGCTAATTTAATGGCCGTTTCTCCACCTTCAACACCCGTGTTCATAGGTAATACTTTATCGTATCCAAAGTATTCCGTGATGTATTTTTCGTATTCCCCAAGGAGGTTATTGTAAAACGCTCTAGAGGTGAGTGTTAATTTTTGAGCTTGATCTGTTAAGGCTTTAATGATCGCTGGATGGCAATGACCTTGGTTTACAGCGGAATAACCACTTAAGAAATCAAAGTATCTTTTTCCGTCTACATCATATAAAAAAACGCCTTCGCCTTTTTCAAGTACGACAGGAACCGGATGATAATTGTGTGCGCCGAATTGATCTTCAAGGGCAATATACTTTGCTGTATTTGCACTCGTTTGTAATGGAGTAGACATGTACTATTATTTTTGAATAAAATGATAAAAACAGGAGACGATCAAGTTTCAATAAACTTGAATAAAAAATAAAAAAAGGGGAGCTTAATATCACCCAATGGGATGGTTGAGAAAATCTAAATTAGAAAATAAGAATTTTGCCTTTATCATGCAGCTAAGATAGGGTTTTTGGCTAATTTTCCCATAATTGGACTTACATTCGCATAAATACATCTGTTTTGGAACCGCTCTTATCAATCGTTATTTTAAATTTTAATGGAGCCAATTATCTGAAGACATTTTTGCCTTCGGTATTGGCGACCTCCTACCAAAACAAAGAAATCGTGGTGGCAGACAATGGTTCAAAAGACAACTCCTTAGAAATACTTGCAAAATATTTTCCAACTGTTAAAGTGATACAAAATCCAACCAACGAAGGTTTTGCAGGAGGATACAATTGGGCGCTTAAACAAGTGCATGCCGATTATTATATTTTATTGAATTCCGATGTGCAAGTAGATCCAAATTGGGTGGCACCGATGGTTCAATTAATGGAATCGAATCCTACCATTGGAGCATGTCAACCAAAAATATTAGCACAAAAAGAACCAACTTGTTTTGAATATGCTGGCGCAAGTGGTGGATGGATAGATGCCCTTGGTTACCCTTTTTCAAGAGGTAGGGTATTTGATGTGTGTGAGCAAGATAAAGGTCAGTATGACAGCGCTGAGCCTATTTTTTGGGCATCTGGAGCTGCCATGATGATTCGATCAAAGTTGTTTCATGCATTAGGAGGATTTGATGCCAGCTTTTTTGCGCATCAGGAAGAAATTGATCTTTGTTGGAGGATGCAATTAGAAGGTCATGCATTGTATGCTTGTCCTAGAGCAGTGGTATACCATGTGGGTGCGGGTACTTTACCTAGAGGCGGAAGAAAAGTGTTTTTAAATTTTAGGAATAATTTGATTATGCTAAGTAAGCATCTTCCTCTCCAAGAATTAGTCTGGAAAATGCCCTTGCGTTTCGCACTTGATGGGGTATCTGCTTGGAAAGGATTACTAAGTGGGGATGGCTACTTTTTTACGGCTATTTTTAAGGCACATTTAGCAGTAATGGGGTATTGGTTAACAGGTAAAGTCAACAGGAGCAAGGCATGTAAACCGATGGCTACAATGGGGGGGGTCTATAATGGCTCAGTCGTTTTTCAATACTTTGTCAAAAACAGTCAAAAATTTGATAAAATTGTCACCAAACACGTTCATAATTAAGAACTTGTTGTTATTTTTGCATCCGTAATTATAAACTATGTCACAAGAAATACAAGAAACATCTACGAATAAAGACATCGCTAAGAACTGGGTAAGTTCTTCAAGATTCATTTTTTACGTATCTGTTTTCGCGCTATTATCACTCGTTTTAGGGAATTGTACTAAATTATTCAGTTCAGGTTTCAAGAAGCCAACTGTAGAAGTGAACTCAAGTTCACAGTACAAGCCTGAGTATAAATAGAAAAAAATTTTGTTGGTGTGCGTTGATTCCTTATTTTCGCAGTCCAAAAATAGTTCTTGTTCAAGCGAAAGT
Source organism: Sediminibacterium sp. (assembly GCA_044368905.1). Lineage (GTDB taxonomy): Bacteria > Bacteroidota > Bacteroidia > Chitinophagales > Chitinophagaceae > Sediminibacterium. The sequence continues at coordinate 10,905 of JBILIU010000042.1, forward strand.
AGCT
>JBILIU010000043.1:0-10864 GCA_044368905.1 Sediminibacterium sp.
TCCTTAAGTATGGTATGAAAACTAGCAAGTCTCTCTATCCATTGTGCCTTAGTATAAGCTACAGTATCATTAAATCCAGGTCCATAAATTTTAACAGTATCAGAAACATAAGTTCCAAATTCAGCTAAGTCATTTTTTGCAAATGCTTGTAATGCCGACTCTACGACTTTTGCATTTTCTTTGAATGTTGCCATAGTAGCATCATCTGAATTAGCAGTTGTAGTTGCTTCTGGATTTGTACAAGCAAAGAATGAAATGGCAGTTGCCATTACTAAAATTGTTTTTTTCATAGTTTAATTTTTATTTGGCGTCATAGATTACTTGCTCCCAATGAATTTTTCCGTCTTTAATAGCAAAGGCTCCAAAAGTTAAGGTTTTCATAGTTTCGCCAGTCTTAGCCTTAGCTGCAAATCTAACCCAAGCATGACCCCACTTATAACCTTTGTAACGTTCGTCATCAGTTGCAACAGTTACAACCTCGTAATTTGGTGTACCTGAATCTACCACACCTTCAAATAATTCTCTTTGCTTTTTAAACATTTCAACTCTATCAGACACACTCATTCCCACTGTGTCTCCGTTATGCCATGATTTAGCTGTGTCACTAAAGCAAGAAGCCCATGTAGCCCAATCGCCATTACTATAAGCTGTGATTGCTTTTTTCATTAATTCTACTTCTGGACCTTCTTTTACACAACTAGATGTTGAAGCTGCGGTGTCAGTTGAAGCAGTTTTTTCACCTGGTGTTGAACAAGCGAAAATAGTTGTAGCAAGCATTGCTACTAGGATTGTTTTTTTCATTTGTATAATTTTTATGTTATAAATATATGTATCTTTTTGATACTAAAAAATATTTTTAAGGCATAAAAAAGGGGGTTTTTACAAATAATTACCCCCTTTCATATGATACCAAACTAAAATATTATTTCATCAATTTATCGAACTCCTTTGTATCATAGATCGGCCATTCTGTAGTCAATTTGCCGTCTTTAATAGAATATGAATTAAATATGACAGTTTTGCTCGTTTCGCCTGTCTTAGTTTTCCAAGAACAATCTACCCAAGCATGACCATATTTACTACCATCAGCCATGGTTACTACTTCATATATGCCATTATTAATAGTCACATTACCATCCATACCTTCTCTACTTTTCTTAAACATATCAATGTAAGAAGACACTTTTCTTGCAACAGTTGTGTCCGAAGTTACAGCCCAAGCATTATGGATAGATTTTGCAGTATCTGCATAGCAAGATAAATACGCCTCCCAATTACCACTAGCCCATGATGCACCCGCTTTTTTCATTAATTCAACATCTGGACCTTCGGTAGTGACTGAAGTTGTTCCTGTTGTAGCTTCAACTTTCGTTTCTGCAGGCGTTGAACAAGCAAATAAGGTTGTAGCAAGCAATGCTACTAAGAATGTTTTTTTCATTTGTTTAAGTTTAATTTGAATCAAAAATTAAACTTATCAAATTGAATCACAAGTATTTATGATCTAAATATGTTCCGATTTCTGTATTTGGAACATTTTGAAGCCTATTTTAGTTGACATTGGATCTTTTAACCATGCATCCGCCTAAAAGTTAAATTAATCCGCATTTGTTTGACACGTGTTGTCTTAGGTAAGGAATGGTACCAATGTGCTTGGATGGCCCCTTTCATATCTAACAGCGAACCATTGGCAAGTTCAATGTCTAAACGTTCATTGGTGGTGGCATGTTTAAAGGCAAATTTTCTTGCTGCTCCTAAACTCACCGAAGCAATGGAGGATTCAGGAACAATTTCTTTTTCATTGTCTCGATGCCATCCCATCCCCTCCTCACCTTCGTGGTATAAATTAAGTAAACAGGCGTTGTAACTCGCCCCGGTGATGGATTCTACTTTTTGTTTGATCTCAAGTAATGATTTAGTCCACTCCAATCCTGATTTTTTGACCCCTGCATAAGTATAGCTAATACCTGCATCAGCATACCAAGCGACTTTTCGTTTGGTCATGATTTTTTTTCCAAACATCATCACTTCATCCTGCTTCCATGGAATAGTATCTAATAAATTCTTACAAATTTGAGTTGCCTCCTTTTCATTCAATACAATCCCGTGGTAGATGGCAATGCCATCATATGGCAATAAGTTTTCTGGCTCAAAAAGAAAGGACATGTGTCAATAAATTATTTTAAAGTCTGCAGAATCCATTTTGGATTTGCGGTATCTGGCACAAACTGACCCAAAACTTTTGTGGGTTTATTTACGATCAATTGCTGTGAATCTGAGCTTGGCAATAATCTTAATCGATACTTTTTATTATACACGATTCCTTTCGGAGAACTTAGTTTCTTATATAAATACTTCATATAATGTTCAGGTACCAAAGATTTAATGGTATTATACCTGGATGGCAAGTTCACACCTATTGCCATCGCTACTTCATCCAACATATCAATGCAATTAATCAGTAAGGTAAAAGCAGGTGGATTTGCTGTCCATCTTTCCAGTACAACTTTTGCTTCATAATAAGCTGCTTCATTTACAATAAAATACATATCTCCATTGGGTGGAATCTTTTTTAAACAATTAGAATCATTTTTGACTACACCAATTGGGATAGGAACAGTTCCAATAGTTTTAGGATAATAACCGTAGACTTTAAAATCCTGTTTTTCTGCAGTTTTATTTTCTTGTTGATACAAAATCACAAAGGCATGCCCCGTATAGGTATCATTCCTTACAGCTAAACCAACTACATACTTTTTATCAGTAGTATCTTCTCTTAAATCAATCTCAAGTTTTTGAGCAACAAGCTGCGTTTGAGATCCAATCCAAAAAAAGGATACAATTAAAATAAAAAACTGTTTCATGCAATCATAATATTACTTCCTAGGCATCAAGCTTGTTTGCTGTGCTGCATTCAAAGCAAAGGTAGCAACAATTGTAGCAATTTGTTTTAAGTCATCCTGCATTAAATGATCGTATACATCCATATTGCTATGGTGTGTTCTAGTACTGTATTCGATTGGATCTTGAATAAACTGAAAGCCAGGTAATCCTACTCCATCAAATGCAATATGGTCTGTGCTTCCTGTATTGCTTAATGTCACCGTCTTTGCACCTAAATCATTGAAAGGCGCAAACCATGTTTTGAAAATAGCTGCGGCGGCAGTATTGCCTTGTGCATAAATTCCACGAATTTTTCCAGTACCATTGTCAATATTAAAATAGGCAGAGAATTTTTGATGTGCAGCATTAGGTAGATTGTTGGCATCCATAAATGTTTTTTTCACATAGCCTCTTGAACCCAATAAGCCTTCTTCCTCTGCACTCCATAATCCAATGCGGATGGTTCTCTTTGGATCAATACCTGCTGCTTTAATAATACGCATTGCTTCAATCATCACTGCAGATCCAGATGCATTATCAGTTGCTCCAGTTCCTGATTGCCATGAATCCAAATGCGCACCAATCATCACTACTTCGTCTTTTAACAATGGATCCGTTCCTGGAATTTCTGCAAGTACATTATAGCCCTGTAAATCCTTCGTATGAAATTTAGTTTTTACTTCAAGGTCTGCTTTTACAGTAGTCCCCGATTTAGCTAATCTTAAAAAAGTATTGTAATCTTCTACAGACATTGCCAAATCTAAAAAATTTGCAGGATCTGTTCCTTTATAGGAGCCTCCTCCTTGTGCAAAAATAGTACCATCATGATTTCTTGTAGCTGTAGTTAACATCCCTACTGCACCTTCCTCGATTGCCATTGCCTTTAATAAATTCATGACTCTTTGTGGCCCTGATCTTTGTGCTTGCATCTCGCGCATACGTCTTTGTTGCGCGGTATCCGGTGTTCTTGATACTGCCGGCGCAGCTGCTGCTTCCATTGCGGTCAATGCTTCGTCCGTATATCTTTCAGCGTCTGCTTTAAAACTTTGCTTGTATTTATTATCTTGATCTAAAATAATGATCTTGCCTTTTAATTGTCCTTTATAGGCTTGTAATGTGATAGAGTCTTTTGCATCAACCACAATGATTGTTGCATTTTTTAAACCATTGGTGCCCGCCGTCCAAGATTTAGGCCAAGCCAATAATGGTTTATAATAAGGTGCGGTCATCGCAAAATACATTTTCTCTAAATCCCATCCTTTGCCAAACTCACCCCAAGGTTCAATACTTGCATTCACTGCGCCATTTTTTGTTAATACATCTTTCGCATAGTTAGCCGCTCTTGCATAACCTTCTGAATTCGCCAATCTGTTACCACTTTTATCTGTTAAGTTAAACGCGATATCCATGACTTGAGATTTTTCCAATCCTTCTGTTCTGATTTTTTGAATCGTTACAGGATCTAATTGCGCCATAGCAGACATTGGTAAAATTGCTGCAAGGATAAACCCTTTGATTACTAAGTTTTTCATAGTAGGTCTTTTGATGATTTTGAATGATCAAATTAGGTAAAAGCGGCCATTATAGTGTACCTTTTATCCAATTTTTATATACCTATTGGTTTTTTATTTTGAAAGCATCAAAATTTGTCGGAATTTAATACTATAATTTACGCCTTATGGAAAAAAGACAATTTATCAAAGACCTTGTATTAACAGGAATAGCTATGCCTTTAGGATTGGGTGGAATGGCAAAAGCTTTTGCAAGCCAAGTAGAAAAATCTCCCCTCACACTTGCAGAGGACAATGCATTTTGGGAGCAGATACGTCAACAATATATCCTTAAACCAGACTATATTAATCTAGAAAATGGCTATTATAATTTTTTGCCTCAACCAATTTTAAATAAGTATATCGAGCATATCAAAGAAATCAATTACCAAGGGTCTTATTATATGCGCACCGTGCAATGGGAGAATAAACAAAAATCAGTGATAGCTTTGGCCGAGATTGCAGGATGCAGCCCCGAAGAATTAATTATTACACGCAATACCACTGAATCTTTAGATACGATTATTGGTGGCATTCATTGGCAGGCTGGTGATGAAGCTATCATGGCCGAACAAGACTATGGTGCCATGTTAGACATGTTTAAATTAGTGAGTGAAAGACATGGCGTAGTGAATAAAATCATCTCTGTACCCAATCATCCAAAAGACGATGCAGAGATTGTTGATCTTTATAAAAACGCCATTACACCAAAAACTAAAGTGATATTAGTGAGCCATATGATCAATATCACTGGTCAAATTTTACCGATCAAAAAAATCAGTGAAATGGCACACCAGTATGGAGTACAAGTGATGGTAGATGGGGCACATGCTTTTGCACATATCCAATTTAGCATTGCCGATTTAGGCTGTGATTATTATGCAGCTTCTTTGCATAAATGGTTGAGTGTGCCATTAGGTGCAGGGATACTTTTTGTAAAAAAAGAATACATTAAAAACATCTGGCCGCTATTTGGAGACAATGAAAAAGATGCTAATAAAATTAAACGCATCAACCATACCGGAACCCATCCTGTGCATACAGACTTGACCATACCAGATTCCATTGCCTATTATCAAATGATTGGGCCAGCTAAGAAGGAAGCTAGATTAAGGTACCTACAACAATATTGGACTAGTAAGATCAACGATAATCCAAATATTATATTGAATACACCAACCACTCCAGATCGTTCTTGTGCCATTAGCAATGTGGGCATCAAAAATATGAAGCCTGCAATGCTAGCTGAGCGCTTAATGAAGGAACACAAAATATTTACAGTGGCCATTGATTATGCCAATGTACAAGGATGCAGGATTACGCCTAACTTATACACCACCACCAAGGAGTTAGATGTATTTGTGGCTGCTTTAAATACCTTAGGAAAGGCCTAAAATTTCACATTTAGTCCAATTTTGTTAACATTCGTTCGTATTTGCGGTTTTTTGCCTAATTTGATAGTCTAATTACCGCATAATGCTTAAGAAAGAGCGTCAAGAATTCATTTTACACCAATTAAACTTGCATAATAAAGTATTATGTGCGGATTTGAGCCATATGATGGGCGTATCGGACGACACCATCAGAAGAGACTTACAAGAACTAGCCCAAGAAGAAAAATTAATTAAAGTACATGGCGGTGCCTTGAGCAAATCATTCCATACTGCTTTTGACAGAAAGATGGTGTATAATTTAGAGGACAAAAACATCATTGCACAAAAAACTGCCGCACTGGTTCAAAGCGGGATGTATATTTTAACATCAGGCGGAACATCTATTTTAGAATTTGCGAAGTCTTTAGACCCAAATTTAAACGCTACTTTTTTTACTTGTAGCCTTAATGCTGCTATTGAATTTGCACACCACCCTAGTATCGAAGTGGTCATGATTGGTGACAAAGTTTCAAAAGATTCCATGTTAACCACAGGCGCTAGTGCGGTGCAAACCATCGAATCAATACAAGCAGATTTATGTATTCTAGGCATCAATTCTTTAGACACGCAATTTGGACTCAGTGAAAACGACTGGGAAGTAGTTCAAATAAAAAAGGCGATGATCAAAGCTTCCAAAAAAACAATTTGCATCGGCATTTCTGAGAAATTAAATTCTCAGCAAAAAATTAAAGTAGCCAATCTCGATGAGATTGATATTTTAATTACAGAACTGGATCCCAACGATCCAAAACTGTTGCCATTTAAACACAAGGGATTAACCATTTATTAATAAAAAAAATCAGTTATGAGACTAAAAAAAACAAGCAAGCTTTACATGGCAAAGCTTATGATGATTTTGGTTTTGCTGTCTGGTTTTTGTATCGACACAATTGCCCAAACTATTGTTAGCGGTAAAGTATCGAATCAAAAAGACAACAGCGGAATCGAAGGGATTTCAATCGTTATCAAAGGAACACGAAATGGTGTTTATTCAGATAACATGGGTGGCTTCTCTTTAAAATTAAACAACAACAATGCAGTTACATTGGTAGCCAGCGGAGTTGGTTTTAAGACACAAGAGTTGAATGTGGATCCAAGCAAAATGGCTACTGGATTGAACATTGTTTTAACAGAACAATATTCAAAATTAGATGAAGTAGTTGTTACTGGTACGTCTGCAGGAACGACTAAGCGTCAATTAGGAAGCTATATTAGCAGTGTCAATGCAGATGAATTAACTAAAGGCGCTACTGGAAACGTGTTAGCGGCTTTACAAGGTAAAACTGCAGGTGCGCAGATTATACAAAACAGTGGAGATCCTGCTGGTGGTATGTCTGTTCGTTTAAGAGGTATCAGTTCTGTGCTTTCTTCTTCTGAGCCTTTGTACATTGTTGATGGAGTGATCATTAACAACGCAACTAATAGAGTGACTAACACTTCGAGCAACTATGATGGTGGTAATTTTGTTGGAAGCATTGGCCAAAACAGAATGGTGGACATCAACCCTGCCGATATCGAAAGAATTGAAGTTTTGAATGGCGCTGCAGCTGCTGCTACTTATGGTAGTAGAGCGAATGCTGGTGTGATTCAAATTTTCACAAAAAGAGGTAAATCTGGTGCAGCTAAAGTAAGTTTCTCAACAACTTACATGAACAGTAACTTAAGAAAGAAATTAGATGTGAATAATTCTCCTGTTAAATTCGGTGGCCCAACAGATGGTCCAGGCGCATTGACACAAGACATCTTAACGCCAACAGCAACGACTACATCAAGTGTAACGCGTTATGATTACCAAGATTACATTTTCCGCAATGCTTCTGGTACAGATAACACTGTTTCGGTAAGTGGTGGAAATGATAAAACAAAATACTATTTTGGTGGATCTTATTTTTACAATCAAGGTATCATCCAAAATACAGATTTTCAAAGATTTAGCTTTAGATCAAATATTGATCAAGTGATCAATAAGTGGTTGAGCATGAATTTAGGATTAAACTATACCAATTCATCTGCAAATGAAAAGCCTGATGGACAATCATTCTTTTCTCCTACTAACTCTGTAACCATTATTGGTAACTTCCATGATATATGGACTAGAGATGCTAATGGTAATATTAAAGCAGTTGGTGAAAGAGGTAGAGTAAACCCTGTATCTGTTATAGAAGATATCAAACAAAGACAAACAACCAATCGTTTGATTGGAAGCTTTGGAATGAAAATGAAAGCTGCAAAAGGCTTGACTTTTGATTACTTAATGGGTATTGATAACTACGCACAAAACGGAACCACTTATATTCCTCCATTTGCATACAATGCAAGTCCAGGTTTCTTTGGTGGTGGTGCAACTTTAGATCCTACACAAAATGGATACTCAAGTGTTGGTAATAATAATTTCTTCCAAATCAACCATGATTTAACTGGAAATTATACAGTAGATATTACTAAAGACTTTAATTCAACCACTCAAGTTGGTTTTTCTCAACAATATGAAAAAAGCAACTATGCTTTAATTCAAGGTAGAGGTTTTGCGCCTTTCATTGAAACAGTAAACGGTGCTTCTACCCCATTACCTGGTGTAGATGATCGTAGTGAGATTTCAATTTCTGGTTTATACATCCAACAAAACTTTAAGATCAAGAATCAATTTTTCTTAACAGGTGCTGTACGTCGTGATGCATCTAGCGTGTTTGGTGCGAACCAACGCAATCAAATTTATTCTAAAGCAAGTGCGAGTTATGTAATTTCTAGTACTGATTTTTGGAATGAGTTGGACATTGCAAAAGCATTTGATTTGGTAAAAGTTAGATTGGCTTATGGTGAAAGTGGAAACCTTACTGGTATTGGTGCTTATTCAAGATTCAATACATATAGCTCAAACTCTTTCTTAGGTAGAAGTGCATTGAACTCAAGTTCAACACTTGCCAATGAAAATGTAAAACCAGAAAGACAATCAGAGATTGAATATGGTCTTGATTTAGGCATGTTGAATAACAGAATTGGATTGACAGTGAACGTGTACAATAAAAAAGTAACCGACTTATTAATTAACAGACAGTTATCTCCAACCAATGGATTTGCTAGTTTATTAGATAATTTTGGTGCATTAGAAAACAGAGGTTATGAGGTTATGTTAACCTTAGTTCCAGTTCAGAATAAAGATTTGAAATGGGAAATGACCACTATTTATAATAGAAACAGAAATAAAGCAACTAAAATTGGACAAGCTTTAACGCTATTCTCTACGAACTCTGGTACACCAATTGGTATCGTTGAAGGTCAACCAATCGGTATTTTCTATGGTACTTATTTTGCTAGAAATGCTGATGGCACATTTATTGTGAATGCAGGAAATATTCCTCAAACTGCAAGAGGTACTCAAACTAGTGTATTGAATCCTACTGAAAATTTAAACAATTCAGGTAGTGTATTGAGAAGAGTGATTGGTGACCCTAACCCTGATTACACAGCAAGTTTAGTGAATGAAGTAAGTTACAAGAAATGGAATTTCCGTGCACAATTAGATGCGGTTCAAGGCGTAGATGTATTCAATGCTGATTTCAGAACTAGACAAGGAGTGGGTAATGGTAAAGAAGCTGAAAAAGAGCAAAGAGGTATTTTACCAAGAGGTTATATCAACGGTATTTATGCAATTGAAGAGTGGAGAGTTGATGATGGCTCTTTTGTAAAATTGCGTGAATTATCTGTGAGCTATAATGTTGGTAAATTAAAATTCATCAATAACCTTAGCATCAATTTTAGCGGAAGAAATCTTATTTCATGGGATAATTACAATGGATACGATCCAGAAGTTAACTCTGGTGGTCAAAGCACCTTGCTAAGAGGTATTGACTTTGGTGCTACACCTATCCCTCGTACTTTCAGTTTTGGTATCAAAGCTGATTTTTAATCTTTAATTCAATAAATCAAGAAAAATGAAAAAGATACAATATATATATCAATTCGCTTTCTTACTGGGGATACTGTCCCTTGCTAGTTGTAAGAAAGATTTCCCAAATCCAAATGCGCCAACCACCGATCAGGTGTTTAGTTCTGCAAGAGGTTTAGTGGGAGTGAACATTGGTGCTCAAAGGGTTTATTCTTTTGGCGGCGCTAGTGTTGTTTATGGTATGGTAACTGCCAATGGTTTTGCAACCAATGAAGTTATTTTAATGAACGCTGGTAATGTGGCGGAGTTTCAATTTAGTAGAGGTGGAACTACCGTAGATAATACCAATACTGTTTTGGCGAATATTTGGACCAACTCTAATAAAGTGATCTATGATGCAAATACAGTGCTTGCTGCAGCTGCTAATGTAAATGACAAAGGCTATGCAAGTGGTTTAGTTGCACATGCTTCTATCTTAAAAGCATTGGCAATGGGAACACTTTCTATGTTTTGGGAACAAGTACCAGAGGGCATAGGTTCTCAAGTAAAGTTCAGAGGCAGAATGGAAGGATATGATGCTGCTATTGCCACCATCAATAGTGCTTTAAGTACCCTTAGTTCTACACCTGTGAGTGCTGCTTATTTATCTGATGCTACTCCAGGTATTGATTACGTGAATACTTTAAATGCACTTAAAGCAAGGTATTTATTGTACACTGGTAAAAATGCAGATGCACTAACAGCAGCAAATTTAGTAGACCTTACAAAAAGATCTACTTTTAACTATGATGCAATTAGTACAAATCCAATCTTCACAACTGCAACAGCAACGAATAATGTTTTCCAAGCAATTGATTCTACTTTAGGATTACCAGCAACATTAGCGCCTGCATTAACAGATGGTCGTATTGCATTTTATACTTCAATCAATGCTACTATTGCTCCAAGATACAGAATCAATGGATTTTATAACAGCACTACCACTGCTATCCCTATTTACTTACCAGGCGAAATCATGCTTATCAAAGCTGAAGCAATGGCAAGAACAAATAATTTAACAGGTGCATTGGCTGAGTTAAATAAAGTCATTACTAAAACTGCTACTGCAGATATAT
>JBILIU010000140.1:0-2831 GCA_044368905.1 Sediminibacterium sp.
AACAACGATGATAGAAAAAGATAAAATAAATTGTGCAGTTTTTGTTGCAAGTACGGTTAAATCAATAGCAGCTAGATACATGTTTTTATAGTTGTATTAAAGAAGCAGCAAAATCTCTTGCAGCTCCGTCGGTTTCATAATAATCATCCAAACTTGGATGTGCGATAAATTCAATTTTCTCTAATGTTCTTTCAATGAGATCTGTCATATCTAAAAATCCAATTCTATTTTTTAAAAATGCATACACCGCAATTTCATTTGCAGCATTCAATACACATGGAACATTGCCTCCAATGCGCAATGCTTCGGTCGCCAATGTTAAATTTCTAAAAGTTTTTACATCAGGCTCATCAAAAGTCAATGTATTGGGTTTGTCAAAATGATATCTTGGAAAATCATTTTCTAATCTTTTTGGAAAAGCCATTGCATATTGAATAGGCAATTTCATGTCTGGCAAACCCATCTGTGCTTTAATACTGCCATCTTTAAACTGCACCATGCTATGAATAATACTTTGTGCATGCACAACCACTTTGATTTGATCTGGCCTTAAATCAAATAACCATTTCGCTTCAATCATTTCTAATCCCTTATTCATCAGTGTCGCTGAATCTATGGAAATTTTTGCACCCATGCTCCAATTAGGATGTTGCAAAGCATGATCTCTTTTTACATTCACCAAAAAATTGGGCTTCTTTCCTAAGAATGGACCACCGCTTGCTGTAAGAATAATTTTTTCAATTGGGTTATTTCCTTCTCCAACTAAACATTGGAAAATCGCAGAGTGCTCGCTATCAACAGGAATAATCGCTGCCCCTTTTTCTCTTGCAGTGCGCATCACAATATCGCCTGCTACGACTAAAGTTTCTTTGTTGGCAAGACCCACTGCTTTACCATTTTCTACTGCTGTAAGTGTTGGCTTCAAACCAGCAAAACCTACAATACCCGCCATCATAAAATCATAGCAATCCATGGCGGCAACTTGTTCTAAAGCTTCTTCTCCAGCAAACACTTTAATTGGTTTACCTTCTAATGCTTTTTTTACAATCGCGTATTTGCCAATCTCCCCAATGACAACAATATTGGGTTCAAATAATAATGCTTGTTCTATTAATAAGGATTCATTTGCATGCGCCGTTAAAATCTCGGCAACAAATAAGTCTGGGTTCGCCGCGATCACCTCTAGGGTTTGTTTCCCAATGGAACCTGTAGATCCGAAAATGGCAATTCTTTTTTGACTCATCCAGTTGTATACTTGTGGTTAAAAATACGCTTTTTATTCTATTCTTACTATTTGCCTAATTGAATGTGCATGGCATCTGCAATTTTTCGATCATTGCTTAATCTTGGCACTTTATTCTGTCCGCCCAATTTCCCTTCGGATTTCATGTAATCAATAAATGCATTTTTAGGAACCGCGGTCACTACTAATGGTGCTAAAATATTTCCTGCAATTAAGTCTTGATAGTAGACATTTTTTGCACACATGGCTTTATCTAGTTTAGATTTAAACAATTCCATATCCAATGGTGCACGTTCAAATTCAACCAACCATTCGTGGTAACTTTTTCCTTCGCCTTGAGTGATATAAGGTGCCACCGTAAATTCTACAATAGATGCATTCATTTCATTCGCCACCTGCAACATAGCCGCTTCTACCTCTTCTCCAATCACATGTTCTCCAAATGCCGAAATAAAATGTTTCACCCTACCGGTTACAATGATTCGGTAAGGATCAATGCTCACAAATTTCACTGTATCACCAATATGATAACCCCATAAACCTGCATTGCTATTAATAACAAGTGCATATTGTACGCCTAATTCTACTTGTGATAAATTCAATCTTTTAGGATTAGCCTCTTGTATATGTGCTAAAGGAATAAATTCAAAATAAATGCCACTATTGGTATTCAATAATAATCCCTGCTGATCTCTTGTATCTTGAAAAGCAAAAAATCCTTCACTAGCCGGAAACAATTCAATGGTATCGATTGCCTTCCCAATGGTATCAAACAATTTAGATTGATAGGGTTCAAAATTCACGCCTCCCTGCACCAATACTTGTAAATTTGGAAATACTTCTTTGACAGATTTACCTGATTTTTCGACTATACGGTCAAAATACATTTGCATCCATGGCGGAATTCCTCCCACTAGGGTCATATCTTTTAAAATGGTCTCAGCAACAATACGATCCAGTTTTTCCTCCCATTCCTCGATACAATTGGTTTCATAACTTGGCAATTGGTTGCTTCTTAAATAAGCTGGAATATGATGATTCACAATCCCACTCAATCTACCCGTAGGAATACCCGACACCCTTTCTAAAACAGGCGACCCACTCAAAAAAATCATCCTGCCATTGACAAACTGGTTTTCCCCGGTGGTCGCCATATAAGTTAAGAGGGCATTTCTGGCCCCATTAATATGATTGCTAATAGAGTCCTTTGTAATTGGGATATATTTAACACCGCTGGTGGTGCCGCTGGTTTTGGCAAAATAGATGGGCTTGCCTTTCCAAAGGACGTTATGAGTCCCCTTTTTGATTTGTTCTATATATGTCTTAAAAGCTTCATAGTCCCTTAAAGGCACAGCTTCCTGAAATTCAAGGGGACTATTGACCTGATCAAATCTGTGCTCCTTGCCAAAAATAGTCGCTTTTCCAGTCTTAACTAATTGATTTAGAATATTTTGCTGATCTGCTAAAGCAGAAATACGCTCTTTTTGAATTTGTCGATAGATGACACCAGCAAAGGGTTTTGCCAGTAAAGACTTAATATTCATAGGGTTCAGTTAAAGACTTTTGAAGTCAAGAGCAAATTTAGGGG
>JBILIU010000141.1:0-2827 GCA_044368905.1 Sediminibacterium sp.
ACTTACTATAAACACTACGCCTTAGTTTCATTTCAAATTCATACTGGTAGAACCCATCAAATTAGGGTGCATGCAAAACATATTGGACATCCAATTATTGCAGACGAAATCTATGGAGATGGGGTTAAATTATTACTCTCTAGTATTAAGAAAAAGAATTTTAAACTAAGTAAATCCGAAGAAGAAGAAAAACCACTACTTGCAAGACACGCCTTACATGCGCATACTTTAAAACTTGTTTTTAAAGAAAAGGAATTTGCTTTTGAAGCACCTCTTCCAAAAGATTTAGCTGCAACAATTAAGCAATTAGATAAATGGAATGTCGCTTAATTATTTTTTTTGCTTATAGATCACACCATCTTTCATTACAAATTGTACATTACCCATTTGATTGATATCTGTAAATGGATCTCCTTCTACTGCAATGATATCAGCTAATTTACCTTTTTCAATACTTCCTAAAGTATTTTGAGTGCCCATTAAATCAGCTGCATTCATCGTAGCAGATTGGATCGCCTCAATCAATGGCATTCCACCCTCTTGCATATATTTAAATTCCATCCAATTATTGCCATGTGCATATACACCTGCATCAGTTCCAAAAGCAATTTTTACACCCGCCTTGTATGCTTTTGAAAAAGTGTTTTGAATTTTTGGTCCAATTTCTAAAGCTTTCTTGGTTACCATCGGTGGATAATACCCAGGCTTTTTAGCCGAGTCCGCAGCAGACCTGCCAGCAATAATTGTTGGTACTAAATAAGTGCCGTATTGTTTCATCAATGGGAAAATAGATTCGTCCATTAAAGTGCCATGTTCAATAGAGTTTACTCCACCAATAACAGCTCTGCGCATAGCTTCTACGCCATGGCAATGAGCAGCTACTTTAAAACCATAATCTTTCGCTGCCGCAACAATCGCACGAACTTCCTCTTCTGTAAATTGAGGATTTTCTCCACTTGCTGCCATACTCAATACACCACCACTTGCAGTAATTTTAATGACATCGCTACCCTCTTTATAGCGTTGTCTAACTGCTTTATAAGCATCTTCTTTACTATTGATAACCCCTTCTTTTGGCCCTGGATCACCCATTAAATTTGCACGAACACCGTTGGTTGGATCAGCGTGTCCACCAGTTGATGCAATACTTTTACCAGCAGTATAAATTCTTGGACCAACCACATAGCCTTTTTGAATTGCTTTACGTAATGCTATATTCACTCCTGATCCACCTAAATCTCTAACTGAAGTAAAACCAGCCATTAAATTTCTTTCTGCAAATCTTAATGCACCAAAGGCAACATCAACATCGTTTTGTGTAAATCCATCTAAATACCTGGTTGGACTTGTTTCAGATTCCACATGAATATGCATATCCATTAAGCCAGGCATCACCGTTTGTTTTCTTAAGTCAACTACTTGGTCTGTTTTTGTGCCAGAAACAAAACCATCTACTATGTCTAAAATTTTATTGCCTTCAATAATGATTGTTTTCCCTTTTTGTACTTTAAGATTCACAACATCTACCAATTGACCGCATTGGATATAAGTCTTCTGAGCTTGTCCCAAAATGGCCGTACCACAAAAAATTAAAAGAATAAAAAAATTACGCATAGTAACAGGTTTAGAAATTGAATTTAAGCAATTTATTCTGTTTCTTGATACAAGTCCAATAAGCCTTCCGGCAAGGATACTTGGATTTGCTTTTTTGCATGGTCTACCCCTTTAAGGCTCTCCTCATGCAAAGGAATATAGGTTTCATTACCTTGGTATAAAATCGTCACCATTAGCTGATGTGGCTGCTCTATTACTTCTTGTACCTTACCTAATGCTTTACCATTTTCAATCACCATATATCCAAGTAATGAAAGGGGTGAACTTTTATCAACTAGCAGCTTAAACTCAGCTTCTGGTAGCCATACTTTTTTACCAATTAAAATACTGCAAGCTTCTCTTGTGGAAATGCCTTCTACTTGTAAATGGGTTAAACTTTCAGTTTTGGCAGATGCAGATTGAATGAAATAGGGAATAAAGCTTGCTGCATTTTTTTCAATAAAAATGGCGTCAATGCCTTTAAAGTGAATGGGTGTGCCCATGGCATGCTCTAAAATAAGATGCCCTGTTAGACCATGTGCTGCAACAATTTTTCCTATGTGGATATATTCACTCATACACAAATTTAGTAAATGATTGGACGATAAAAAAACCTCCCGAAATTCGGGAGGTTTAAACTATTGAATCTTAAATAAGTCTTAGATTACTTTAGATTACTCTGCAGCTGGTGTTTCTTCAGCAGCCGCTTCTGCAGCTGGTGCTTCAACTTCAGCAACTGGCTCAGCTACAACTTCTGGAGATGCTTCTTCAGCAACAACTTCAGCAACTGGTTCAGCTACTTTCTTAACTACTGGTACATACACTTTTTTAGCAGCTTGTGCTTTCTTGTGTGCATCATTCTTAGAAGCAATTGATGTTTCATGCTCAGCATACCAAGATTCAAACTTAGTCATTGCAGTTGCATCATCAAATAGACCTAATTTAACACCACGTAATAAGTGTTTTAAATAAAGTACTCCTTTGAAAGACAAGATTCTGCGAACGGTGTCTGTAGGTTGAGCACCTTTGTTTAACCAATCTAAAGACTTTTGACGATCTAAATTGATTGTAGCAGGCACTGTTAAAGGATTGTAAGTACCAATTTTTTCGATGAATTTACCATCTCTTGGTGCGCGTCCGTCAGCCACTACTATAAAGTAGAAAGGCCTTTTTTTACTACCATGACGCTGTAGTCTCATTTTTACTGCCATTTTAAATAGAAATTTATAGGCGT
>JBILIU010000044.1:0-10581 GCA_044368905.1 Sediminibacterium sp.
TCGTGTCCCTTTTTTTATAGCTGTATAATAAGATTTATAACCCCATTTTACTTTAATAATATGCCTTGCTTTTGAATTTCTTTTATTGCATTGTACAATGCATCTAGATTATCCACGGTGTTGAATGCATTGATGGAATACCTTAAATACACATCATCGCCTTGACGCATGATGGGTACTTCTATTTTATAATCTAAAAATAAAGTCCTTTGTAATTTTTCTGGATCTGGTGTTTGTATTGGAATACTAATCATTTGTCCAATCCACTCACTATTAAGTGGACAGATTGGCTTGCTATTGAATAAGGCAAAAAATCTAGGAGCATGTTCTAAAACCATTTCATGGCATTTTTTTCCAACTACTTTCCAGTTGTGTTGATCCATGAATTCAATACAAGTAGCTACTGTCAAGAACGCCGAAAAGTCCCTGGTACCAATCATTTGGTGGTAGTCTAAGAAATTGGAATGAGATGGTTTGGCAGCCTGATACCCCCAACTTACAATCATTGGATCACAAATGGGTTGCACCGATTTTGCTGCATATAAAAAAGAACATCCTTTTGGAGCCATCATCCATTTATGACAAGCACCTGTATAAAAATCTGCCTGAATGGAACTTAGGTCCAATGGAATATGTGCAGGTACGTGTGCACCATCTACAATCGTGATAAGTCCTTTTGATTTAGCGATGGCACAAATTTCTTCCGCAGGTAAAATCAATCCAGTTGCACTCGTGATATGACTTATGAAAATAGCTTTTGTTTTTTCATTGCATCCTTTGAAAAAGTCTTCGATGAATTGCGCTTTGTCAACAATGGGAAGGTTGATTTTTTGTCTACGATAAGTCGCGCCTTTTTTGTTACAATAATAATTCCAAGTTCTATCGCAAGCGCCGTATTCAATATCTGTCGTCAAAATCTCATCCCCTGCTTCTAATGGAAAACTCTTCGCAATCATGTTGATTGCAAAACTTGGATTGGTGACATAGACTAAATCATCTTTGTCTGCACAGTTTAAATACTTAGCCAAAACCGCTCTTGAATCTGCAAGGTATTGGTAGCCATCAAATGCGATGAACTGCACGGGCTCTGCTTCTAAGAGCCTTTGCCAGTCTTGGTATTTTTCAAATATTGGTTTTGGTGTAGCACCAAAAGAACCGAAATTCAAAAAATGAATATCGGGTCTTAATAAAAATTGATCTTTTAAAGATTCCATATATTTTTTAATTATGAACCTAAGTTCCAACCATCACGATATGTTCGTTTTACAAACTGATTTGCTAAGTCGAAATTAGTGATCTTCATATTTGGACCATCCCACATTAATTGAATATTTCTTCCAGGATAGCTCGTCAATCCTTTTGCATCATTGGCTTTGACATCATAAGAACGGATGGCTAAATTACCCATCAATACCGATTCAGTCAATGGTCCTGCAATATCAAAATTAGAACTTAAAACTTTTGCTTCCTTGCTTCCTGGTCCTGCGATACATGCTTCTACCCACGCAGCATAGTGTCCATTGTCGCCATTTTTAACTCTTTCAATACTTTGCGGCACTTTTGTAGTTGCTGTTAAATTAGTTGGCAATAATTGAGGGTTTGCACCGTAAGTACCTGCCATCATTTTACCTTTTGTTCCTTCAAAGATGATACCGTTTCCGCCATCACCCATGATTTCGTTTGGTCCTAATTCTGCTGGTCTTTCTGGTTGAATACCTCCGTCCATCCAATGTAATTTGACATCTGGTTTTCCGTTCTGTCCTTTGAAAGTTAAAATAATATGCGAAGCTGCTGGCGGACTGTCTGGCGAATACACTCTTTGCCATGGTGCAGTGTATCTTGTTGCTACACTACATTCTGCAGACACTGGATAACCTAATCCTAACACTGCAAAACCTGGTGCCATAATATGACAAGCCATATCACCTAATGCGCCGGTTCCGTAATCCCACCATCCTCTCCAGTTAAATGGTAATACGCCATCAAAATAATCTTTTTGAGGGGCAGTACCCAACCATAAATCATAATCTAAACCTGCTGGAATTGCAGAGGCAGTGGTTGGACGAATTACGCCTTGTGGCCATACTGGACGGTCTGTATAACAATAGATCGTATGCACATCTCCAATCAATCCAGCATTGTACCAATCTTGTAACATACGCACTCCGTCTCCAGAAGCGCCTTGGTTACCCATCTGTGTGACTACATTATATTTATGTGCAGCTTCTGTCATGATTCTAGCTTCGTAAATATCATGTGCCATTGGCTTTTGTACATAGACATGTTTATTTAATTGCATTGCTGCCATGCCTTGTACACCGTGCATATGGTCTGGTGTAGAAACAGAAACAGCTTCAATCAGCTTATGTTCTTTTTCTAACATTTCTCTGTAATCCTTATAATATTTTGCTTTCGGAAATCTTTGACGACTCTTTACAGCTTGACGATCATCTACATCACATAAGAATGCGATATCTGCTTTTCCGCTTTGATAGAATGCCCACAAGTCACTCTCTCCTTTACCTCCAGCACCAATACCGGCAATTTGTAATTTATCACTTGGAGCGGTAAATCCTGGACCACCCAATACATGTCTAGGGACAATGTAAAATCCGCCTAAAGCCAACGCGGCATTTTTGACGAAGTCTCTTCTTGATTTTACTGTTTTTTTCATAGCAATCGTTTAAATAGGAGGGGTACTCCTTCGGTTTTTTAAGTAGGTTAAATTATTAAAAATTGCTCATATGTTGAAATTATTTTTATGAACGTATAAATTGGCATGGGTATGAGGATTAAAGATTAAATTGCTATACATTTTAAAGCTATGAATACATCAATAGAAGCATTAAGACAGTATTTCCAGTCAGGGGCAACCCAGCCTTTTGCATTTAGACTTTTACAGTTGAACAGACTCAAGCAGCTGGTACTAGACAACGAGCAAGCTCTTTATAAAGCATTGTATGCCGATTTAAAAAAAACGGATGAAGATGCTTGGGCGACAGAAGTGGGTTTTTTCTTAAGTGAATTAAATTATACCATCGAACATCTGAAAGGATGGATGCAGCCTAAATCGGTGCCCACTAATTTGGTCAACATGCCTTCTTCCAGTTTTACCATTCAAGAGCCCTTGGGCGTGGTTTGTATCATCGCTCCTTGGAACTATCCATTTCAATTATTGTTTACACCTTTAATTGGAGCCATCGCAGGAGGCAATTGTGCTGTGTTAAAACCAAGCGAGTTTGCGCCCGCCACTGCAGCAGTGATGCGCAGGATCATTACCGAATTATATCCTGAAAATTATATTTTATATATAGAAGGGGATGGAGCGCAGGTATTGCCACCGCTACTTTCAGAAAACAGGTTCGACCATATTTTTTATACGGGTAGTACCATGGTAGGGAAAATAATTTACAAATTAGCTGCTGAACATTTAGTGCCAGTGACTTTAGAGTTAGGCGGAAAAAGCCCTGCAGTGATTTGTGATGATGCCAATTTAAGAGTCGCAGCGCGCCGTTTAGCAAATCCAAAATTTTCTAATTGCGGTCAAATGTGTATTGCCCCTGATTATATTTTAGTGCCGCATCATTTAAGGGAGGAACTGATTAAAGAATTAATCATTGCCATTCAAAAATTTTATGGAGCAGATGCAGAAAGCTCAGAGCATTATGGTAAAATTATTAATGATAAACAATGGTTGCGTTTAACTTCTTATTTAGGGGACGGCGAAATTGTGTATGGAGGAAAATCGAATAGAGAAAAATTGTTTATTGAACCCACTATTATGGTAGGTGTTCAACCAGATGCGAAAATTATGCAGGATGAAATTTTTGGACCTATTCTTCCAATTCTAACTTACGCATCTAAGGAGGAAGCCTTAGCGATTATTCAAAAAAATCCTAACCCATTGGCATTCTATGTGTTTACTGAAAATCAAGCAGATGAAAATTACTGGTTGACCAATGTGCCATCAGGTGGGGCTTGTGTAAACAATGCCACGATGCATATTACCAATCACGAATTACCCTTTGGTGGCAGGGGTTATAGCGGAACAGGGGGCTATCATGGTAAGTTGAGTTTTGACACTTTTACGCATACGAAGTCGGTTTTAAAAACACCTACTTGGATAGATCCTAGTTTTAAATATCCTCCTTATAAAGGCAAGGGCTGGTTGTTAAAAAGATTAATTGGATAATTTTGGCCTGAATAAAAAAGATGTACCAAAATAAATATAAAAATATGATCATTAAAATAGCTATTGCAGTGGGGGTCATGATGACTGCTGCATTATTGATGAAGAAAAAAGACATGACCTATCGTCAATCTATTTTAAAAACAATCTATCCTGCCATCATGTGGTCTTCAGGAAAGGCTGGGTCTAAGCAAGTACAGGTGAATACGGACATGAAAAAAGGGTCAGTAGAATTTTATAGTTTGACAACAAAAGATATTGCAGGTAATGCATTTAGCTTTGAGCAATTCAAAGGAAAAAAAGTATTGATTGTGAATACGGCAAGTGATTGCGGGTATACTGGTCAGTATGAAAATTTAGAAAAATTATCTAAACAGTTTGCTGGAAGACTTGTTGTGGTTGGTTTTCCAGCCAATGATTTTAAAAATCAAGAAACGAAAGACGATCAAGCCATTGCTGCTTTTTGTCAAAAAAATTACGGGGTGAGTTTTCCTTTAATGTCTAAGTCGGTGGTGTTAAAAACCAAGGATCAGAATCCAGTATATAATTGGCTAACCTCCTCTAGTTTAAATGGTTGGTGCAATCAAGCACCTGCTTGGAATTTCTGTAAATATTTGATCAATGAACAAGGTGTATTGACACATTATTTTCCAATGAGTGTGGATCCCTTGGATGCTAAAATCATTGAGGCTATTAATTGATAGGACAATGCTCGTGGTAGTTCTCTAATACAATTTTACCAGAGTCTATTTCCATGCCTTTAAACTTTTCTTTGATCTCATCCAAAATAGCTTCGATGCCTTCGCGCTCTGTAATGCGCACCAATTGATTTCGATATTCTTTAATATTAGGCAAGCCTCTTAAGTAGTTGGCATAATGTCTGCGCATTTCATTGATGCCACCAATGGGTCCCTTCCATTCTAAAGATTTAATTAAATGTTTTCTAGCGACTTCTACGCGTTCCTCAACTGTAGGTGATTTCATTTTTTCTCCAGTTGCTAAAAAATGCTTGATCTCTCTAAAGATCCATGGATAGCCAATGGCAGCCCTACCAATCATCACACCATCTACGCCATATTTATTTTTATATTCCAACGCTTTTTCTGGAGAATTGATGTCTCCGTTGCCAAAAATAGGAATATGAATTCTTGGATCGTTTTTAATATTACCAATGATGGTCCAATCTGCTTCGCCTTTGTACATCTGTACTCTTGTACGACCATGAATGGCCAACGCTTTTATCCCAACATCTTGTAATCTTAATGCGGCTTCGTGTACATTCAAACTACTATCATCCCATCCCAATCTTGTTTTCACAGTCACAGGAAGGTTGGTACTTTTTACCACCGCTTCGGTTAAGCGCACCATTAAGTCAAGGTCTCTTAAAACCCCAGCACCAGCGCCCTTCATGGCTACTTTTTTTACGGGGCAACCAAAATTAATGTCAATTAAATCTGGGTTCACCGTATCAACAATTTTGGTACACAATGCCATCGCTTCCTCATCACCCCCAAATATTTGAATACCTATTGGGCGCTCGTAATCATAAATATCTAATTTCTGTTTGCTCTTAATGGCATCTCGAATCAAGCCCTCGCTGCTAATAAATTCGGTATACATGAGGTCGGCGCCATTGTCTTTACACACGGCTCTAAACGGGGGATCACTGACGTCCTCCATGGGCGCTAATAAAAGCGGAAAATCTGGTAATTGTATGTTCCCTATAGATACCATATGAATTCATTATCTTGCATCTAACCGATACGCCCGGCAAAGGTACCAATTAATTGCATTGACATGTATACTAATGAAAATTCTATTTTTAATATGAGCCCTGGATTCAGGATGGTTTTATTTATATCCATGACTGGATTGAGTATGATCCTTGGCGGCTTAATTACCTTTTCGATTGTGGCAGCTGCATTGCATACGCCATTCACGGATATTCAGTCTGTTTTATTGCGTCCCGAAAATACCAGTTTGACACAAATTGCCAACGCATTTGCTTCCATTATTGGCTTTGGCGTGCCTGCATTAGTAGTGGCTTATTTTACAAAAGGAAGTTTCGCATCTAATTTAGGATTCAAGCCCATCACAAATGAGAAACAAGTAGGGATTGTTATTTTACTCGCTTTCACAGGATTGATACTGAGTGGTGCATTGGGGGACCTAACAGATAAAATTACTTTTTCTAATAGCATTAGAACATGGGCAACAAATTTAGAAGCCCAATACAAAAAAGCTTTGATGGCGATGACGCATATGCGTTCCATTTGGGATTTATTGCTTGCGATTGTGGCGATTGCAGTGGTGCCAGCCATTGTGGAGGAATTGTATTTTAGAGGAACACTGCAAAAAATAATCACCGACTGGTCGGGGAAGCCATTTGTGGCGATTGTCATTACTGCAATTTTATTTAGTGCATTTCACTTTTCTTATTTTGGGTTTTTATCCAGGATGTCATTGGGTATTGTACTTGGCTTAATTTATTATTATACTACAACAATTTGGTTGCCGATATTAATGCATTTTGTCAATAATGCGATTGGTGTTTCCGCTTTGTATGCTGTAAGGAATAATCCAAAAAAAATAGACCAAGTAATGGACTCCAACCTCACTTATTATTGGGTGATTATTGGACTTGTATTTTTATTTATTTTGTTCAAACAACTTAAAAAAGTTTCAGCTACAACCGAAAGTATACAATCATCCGAGTAGCTTCATTATTTATCTTCAATAAAGTATAATTCATGGCGTTTAATTTTTCTGTTTTTAAAGTAAGGGCATTGTCTGCTATTGTTTTTGTGTTGATCATGTTAGCAGGCTTACTCTTTAATGGCTGGTCTTATTTTGCTTTGTTTTTATTGATACAAATTGGTTGCCTGTATGAGTATCAAAAATTGATGCGTATCATTTTTCCTTCCTACAATCAAATTTCAAAACTGCATCAATGGGGTGTGTTTGTGGTGGGTATATTGATGATGACGAGTTTAGCACCTACCGATATCGTATTGCCTGATTTTATAAAAAATATTTTGCCTACTAATTTTCAAGGAATTGGTTTAAGATGGATTGGCTTGAAAGTCATGCCAGTAGCATTGGTATTGATGATGGTAGCAGATGTATTTACAAGAAAAGCAGAAGTTAATAATATCGCAATTAGTTTTTTTGGCTTCATTTATATTTCAATTAGCCTATCCTTGTTTTATGCCATGAGGGGCATGTTTTTAAATTCAGCCATGTCTATGTTTTTTACAAATATAGAATTGATGGTGCCTATTTTAGTGATTGTGACCGTTTGGGTAAATGATACCATGGCATATATCGTTGGTTCTTTTATTGGTCGTACGCCCATCTCTCCCATCTCACCAAAGAAAACATGGGAAGGCACCATTGCAGGTATTATTTTATCTGTTGTGATTTTATCCACGGTTGCAGGGCAATATATTCCGATCTCGACTAAGTACCTGTATATGATCACTATTGTAGCTTCTGTCATGGGTAATTTAGGGGATCTTTTTGAAAGTAAATTAAAACGCCTGGCAGGTGTGAAAGACAGTGGCAGTATGATGCCTGGCCATGGTGGCTTCTTAGATCGATTTGATTCTATCTTATTTGCAGGCCCATTTGTTTGGATATTGCTTCAATTTATCTTTTAGATGAATTACCTTTGCACAAATTACTATTTATGACCATACACAGAGAAGGAACAGCTACGATTGCATTGATTGCATTTGTTGTGGGTGTTTTGAATTTAATTAATTTCTCTTATTTATTTCCAATTAGTTCCATATTGGGTTGGTCATTTTTTGCGCTTACAGTCGCCTTCTTTTTATTCATCGTCTCCTTTTTTAGAATGCCTAATCGTGTGTTAACAATGGATCCTTCTGCGATTGTAGCACCTGCAGATGGCAAAGTGGTGGTAATTGAGGAAGTGATGCCAGATGAATTTTATAAAGAACCAAGAATTCAGATCAGTGTTTTTATGAGTCCTGCCAATGTGCACGTGAATCGTTTGCCAGTTGCAGGTAAGATCATCTATAACCAATACCATCCTGGAAAATTTTTAGTCGCATGGCATCCTAAGTCTTCTACTGATAATGAAAGATGGTCTGTGGTGGTTGAAAATGAAAAGGGGACTATTTTATTAAAGCAAATTGCTGGAGCACTTGCAAGAAGAATCTGTAATTACGCAGCTATAGATACTTCGTTCAATCAGTGTGATGAATATGGTTTCATTAAATTTGGCAGCAGGGTAGATTTGTTATTGCCAATTGGCACGCAAATCAATTGCAAAATTGGAGATGCCGTGCAAGGCGGTGTTACTGTTTTAGCAAAATGGTAATCCGATACACAGCAGCTTATAAGATGTTTTCCAATTCTTTTAAATGGGTGATGGTATAGGTTGCAGGGATAGTAGGCACTACTTGAATGTGGTTCACAAAAATAGTATCCATCCCCATATTGATTCCACCTTGTATATCTGCAGACTCATTGTCTCCAATCATGATACTTTTTTCAACCATTGCATTGGCGTTTTTCAATGCGTATTCAAAAATTTCCTTTTGCGGCTTCAAACTATTACTTGCTTCCGAAGTAATGACTTCGATAAAGTAATCTTGTAACCCTGAGTTTTTTATTTTTTTAAATTGCACTGATTCAAATCCATTAGTGATGAGGTGCATCTTGTAGTCCTTCTGTTTTAAATATTCCAAAATTTCGATGGTGTAGGGGAATAAATGTTTTTTATTCGGCAGAATCTCTAAATAAGCCTGGGACATTTGTTTTGCCAATGGCTCATTGGCGACTTTAAAATCTAATAAACTTAAATATACCCTTTTCCATCTTAGCTCTTCTTGCTTGATAAAACCCTTGGTATATCGGTCCCACAAACGGTGGTTATGTGCAGAATAAGTGCTGTAAAATCCATCAAAATCAACAATGCCTAGTTCCGCTAGACGGTGCGTGGTATATAGTTCTTGAATGGTTTCTTTAGAATTGGTCTCGAAATCCCAAAGGGTATGATCTAGGTCAAAAAATAGGTCTTTATAGGCCATTTGTATTGGATGAATTGGTAATTGAACTGCTAAATTACCATTTTGCATGTTATCTTTATCTAGTAAAGTATGAATTTATGAATATCATTATTACTGGTGCTTCAAAAGGGATTGGTTTTGCCATTGCAAATGCTTTTGCTGCAGCTGGACACAATTTGTATCTAACAAGTAAGACCCCTGCTGATCTTTCTAGTGCTGCAGCATCCTTGCAAAAAACTTATCCTGCTGTTAAGGTTGATTTTGTACACGCAGACTTGTCTATTCAAGCACAGGTGCATTGTTTTTCTGAATGGGTTTTAGCAAGAACCACCCCCGATGTATTGGTCAACAATGCGGGATTTTTTTTACCTGGTCAATTACAAGACGAGGCGGATGGGCAATTAGAAGCACAATTGAATGCGAATTTATTTTCGGCCTATCATTTGACACGTGACGTATTGCCTGCTATGATCAAAGCAAAAAAAGGTCATATTTTTAATATTTGTTCTATTGCTTCTTTACAAGCCTATCCACATGGCGGATCTTATAGTATTTCAAAATATGCATTGCTAGGCTTTTCAAAAAACTTAAGACTAGAATTAAAAGATAAGGGGATTAAAGTCACAGCTGTTTGTCCAGGCGCCACTTATACCAATAGCTGGAATGGGTCTGGTGTTTCAGAAGAGCGTATTATGGAAGCAGATGATATTGCTAAGATGATTTATGCAGCGACTCAATTAAGTCCTCAAGCGGTGGTAGAAGATATTGTGATGCGTCCTCAGTTAGGAGATTTGTAGCAATCAGAATGGCTCAAGGTCTTCATCATGATGGTCATTATTTTCAGTTGCTGACGCATCTATTTTACCGGTCGTGCTAAAACGCGCTCTTGCTGCTTTGGTAGCAGCCAATCTTTCTACAATCACTGCTGCAATTAGTTTTGCTGCATCTTCATTAGGGTTTAATTGTAGTATATATTTTAACTTTTCTTCAGATACATCAATGCGGTAAAGTAATTGTACTAACTTATTAAAATCATGTTGTATACAATCATTGATATAAGCTATTAAATCGCTAGGGCCTAGTTGTTCTAATTCGGAAAATGCTTTTTCCATGAGATTATTTTTATCTGATTTTTTCTGTGACACCTAAACTAAACAATGCAAAGTCATATTTGGCAGGATCTCTTGGATCTAAAGTTCGGCAATAATCGGTTAATTCAATGGCAGTCAACCAATCTATTTGAGGACGGGAGATCAACCCAAAACTTCTAGATACCCTAGCCACATGCACATCAATCGGAATGATTAAATCCGCAGGGGAGATGGCTTTCCACAAGCCAAAGTCAACCCCATGTTG
>JBILIU010000045.1:0-10205 GCA_044368905.1 Sediminibacterium sp.
CCTGAGCAGATGCTTGATTCAAAAGCAAAATAAGGAGTAGGAAAAATAATTTTATTTTCAATGCTTTGTATTTTGAGGCGCTTGTAAAGTTAAATTAATAAAAAAAATTAACTATCTTCTATTTATTGGGTATTAACCCACATCCTAACATAAGGCATTGATGTGTAATAGTTTATATTTTAAAAATACAGTAAAGCATTAATTGACGTATATTCAAATAACAAAAAAATGCATCCCATGAAAAAGTGCTTTTCTCTTCTACTCGCTGTTATTCCTTTTTTATCCTTTGCGCAAACAAACGATTCTGCTTGGGTGGTCAATAACTATACCAAAACAGAAACGATGGTCCCCATGCGTGATGGAACCAAATTATTCACCACCATCTATGCGCCCAAGGACAATACAGAAAAGCATCCTATTTTATTAGAAAGAACACCTTATTCATGTTGGCCATATGGTGAAAACATTTTTAGATCTTATTGGAACTCTCCAAGAATGTACTTTTTAAAAGAAAATTATATTCTTGTTATACAAGATGTACGTGGTCGTTGGATGAGTGAAGGAACTTTTGAAGATGTAAGACCTTATATCCCTAATAAAAAACCAGGTCAAATAGATGAAGCGACTGATACATACGACGCCATTGACTGGATGGTTAAAAATCTAAACAATAACAATGGCAATGTAGGTGTGTTTGGCATTTCCTATCCTGGTTTTTATGCAACACAAGCTTCACTGAGTAATCATCCAGCATTAAAAGCAGTGAGTCCTCAAGCGCCTGTAACAGAATGGTTTATTGGAGACGACTTTCACCACAATGGTGCCTTTATGCTTGCTGATGGATTTGCATTTTATTCAGGATTTGGGAAACCAAGACCTAAGCCTACCACTGTTGGACCTACAGGATTCAATTTCACCAACCCAGATAATTTTGATTTTTATTTACAAACTGGCGCCATCACTAATTTTACAAAATTAATGGGCGATAGTATTCAATTCTGGAATGATTTAATGGCACATCCTAATTACGATGAATTTTGGCAAGTAAGAAATGCAAGAAAACATGTAGAAGACATTAACCCTAATATTGCCACATTAGTTGTAGGTGGTTTATATGATGCGGAAGACTGTTATGGTGCCTGGAATTTATACAAAGCTATTGAAGGCAAAGCGAAGAATAACAATAAGATAGTGATGGGACCTTGGTACCATGGACAATGGGCAAGTAATGATGGCACTCATTTAGGGAATGTACAATGGGGATCTAATACCAGCGAATGGTATGGTAAAAACATAGAGCTTCCCTTCTTTAATTTTTATTTAAAAAATAAAGGCAGCATTGATCAAATTAACGAAGCCAATATCTTTTTCTCAGGCAGTAATGAATGGAGACAATTACCAAGTTGGCCAGTGGCTGATATGAAAATGCAATCTTATTTATTAAGCAATAATGGAAATTTAAAAGCGGGCAACAAAGCCACTGCTGTAGCTGGTTATGAAGAATACATTAGTGACCCTGCTAAACCAGTTCCTTATATTTCTGATAACTACATGATGAAAAGCAAACCTGCCAGACATTATAGAGAATACATGGATGATGATCAAAAATTCACATCAAGAAGAACCGATGTATTGGTTTATAAAACACCAGTATTAACTGAAGATCTTACTCTGGGTGGACCAGTAGTGGCCGACTTAATGGTCGCTATGTCTGGCACCGATGCAGATTTTGTGGTGAAATTAATTGACGTGTACCCAGATAATTTTGAATACGAGACCAATAAGAAAGATTATTTAATGAGTGGCTACCAACAACTTGTAAGAGGAGAAATCATGAGAGGCAAGTATAGAAATAGTTTTGAAAAGCCAGAAGCTTTTGTACCCAATAAACCAACAGCGGTTAAGTTTACTTTACCTGATATTGCACATACGTTCAAAAAAGGACACCGTATGATGATTCAGATTCAAAGTAGCTGGTTCCCACTTGTTGATAGAAATCCACAACAGTTTATGAATATCTACGAAGCAAAAGATAGCGATTTTAAAAAAGCGACTATTCGTATTTACCATGACGCCTCTGTGATTCAGTTGCCAGTATTAAAAAACTTATAAAGCAAATAGAATTTGTTTTCTATGAATTAAAATTTATGAACAATAGAACTTACATATTATTCAGTGTACTTGTATTATTGGGCGTATTCTATTTTGTTGTAGACGCACAACGAAAAAATGACACTCATACAACTAATTTTTCTGGCGAATGGAAAGCCAAAGAACCAATAAGTATTGGTGGTAATATTTTTTGCTCCTATGTGGGAGGCGATCGTATGAATTCAAAAACAATGAAAATAGTAAAGGAGTCCGATTTTATTACTATTGAAAGTCCAAACACAGATTCAGGTGCAAAACAAGCTATAATTATAGAGCAGTTGTATATCGACGGCAAGGAAAGTCAAATGAATCATGGTCAAGGAAACGAAAAGAAGTCTAGTGTAAAGTTATCTGATGATGGACAAACTATGACAATTCAATCGATTGTAAACTTTATGACTGCGACTCCTTACCATGTAGATGTTATGAAAAAAGCAACTACTAATGTGACAGAAGTTTGGAAATTGAGTAGTGATGGTAAGCAACTTACTATTCAAGCCAATGCAAAATCAAATATCTGGGAAGGCGAGCGTTCTTGGAAGACGGTATATGTAAGAGCGAATTAATTACCAGATATATTAAGTAAATATTCATTCCTTTTGGTCGAGAAACCCTTGCCTTCTTGGGGCTGGGAAAATTTTAAGCATTCGACTTTCTAAAAAGTACTTTGTCTGCATAAAAAGTTCCAAACGGCACAAGTGAAGCTATAAATGCCATCAACATTTTGATTAGGTTCCAGCGATGTATAAATGAAACTTGCAGTAGTAAAACGATATAGAGCACAAAAAGAATACCGTGAGCCAAACCAACTACGTAATTGGGCTGTGGCATAGCAAATTTGTACTTTAAAATCATCGTAAATCCTAAAAGCAAATACGAACAACCTTCAATAAAAGCTACAATTCGTAGTCTTCCTAATGCCGTTTTCAATAATTGATTGACCATTTAATTATATATTTAATCCTATTTAAATAAAGTGGATTCGTAATTTTGAAAATTACCGATTCGCAAAAATACGAATAACAAAGTATATGAAAATAAAAAGCACTGCCGCGTTAAATGGCAGTTTCTTCGAGGATACGACCATTCTGATTGTTGAACACAATGAAGCAGGAAGTACAGGCTTTGTAATCAATAAGCCCTTTGGAAAGTCTTTGAATGATCTAATTGAATTCAATCACGCTAAACCATTTCCCCTGATGGATGGCGGCCCGGTTGATAGAGCACACCTCTTTGTATTACACAAACGACCCGATCTCATTGAAGGAGGTAAAGAATTAACCAATGACCTTTATTTGGGTGGCAATATGGAGCAAGTGATTAAAGCCATCAATACCAACAGTCACAATCATCAAGACATTCAACTTTTTATTGGCTATTGCGGATGGGATGTCGGAGAATTGGAAGCGGAATTGGAAGAAGGAAGCTGGATAATCATTTAAATCCTTTCGGCAATCAATAAACCACCGAAAGTTGCAGTCATACAAACTACAACACTCAATAGAATATACAAAATCATAGTGCTGTTTTGACCTTGCTGAATAAGTGCAAGCGTCTCTCTGCTGAAGGCCGAGAAGGTGCTAAAGCCCCCACAGAAACCCACAGCCCAAAATAAACGTGAAGCGGGTGAAAGTAATTGTTTATGATCGGCCAACCCAATAATAAACCCCAATACAAAACAAGCAATCACATTAATAGTAAATGTGCCAAAAGGGAAATTAGAATTATGAAAAGCGTTGATCCATTGACCTAGTTTAAATCTAACTAAGCTGCCCAAACCGCCCCCAATAAAAACATAAATTAGTTCCTTCATGGGTACAAAGTTAAACTAATTTTTTTGTGATTTACAATGCAGCTGAGATGGCTGTAAATTAGTATACCATTTCAGTCATTATTAATAAAAACGTAGCCTTTCAAATATAGGCTTTGTGTTCAGTTGGCTTTATTCATGCCTCCTTTTTTAGAAAGATAAATTGTTGTATACTATTAATTGAAATTGTCCTCTTGTGATATTTTTTTGAGATTGAATTAAATAGCCCGTCTCTAGTCTTATATCATTAGTTAATGCATACCCAATACCTGCAAAAAATCTATTACGGTCTAATTTTTGATTACTTATATCAATAAATAATTCATTAAAACTTGAAGCATAGACGGACTTGCTGTTTAATAATCTACTATTCAAAGGTTTTTGAAGTGATAAAAAATATCTAGCCCTTAAAGCAAAATTATTTACTAAAAACCTTTCTTCCATTCTTACTCTATGGGTGATAAACAGATTATCACTTTTTTGTTTATTTAAATACTGCTGATAAATTCTCTTCTCATTTATGATTGACTTAGCCTCATCCCCTTCCTCTAAATTTGACTGTACATAGGCTAAACCAAATAATATGTTGTTGTTAGATTCAGTTAAATTATACCCAATTCCTGCTCTAAATAAGAGTTGACTCTTTTGTCCGGGGATTTGATTAAGTCTATATTGCACATCGGACTGCAATAACCACTTATTATTTATTTTTTGGTTACCAAAGTACACAAACCACTTTCCATAATTTTTATCCTGAGCCAAAACTGTATTAAGTGAGCTAATGATTAGTATTAAACAAAGAATAGTTTTTGTAAAATGAGTCATAATGGGGCAAAAATGAATTTTCATAAGATAAAAATAAGGAAACAAGTATCAAAGGTACGCAAAACCTCAAATAGCAAATTAGCCCCGATTTAACGGGATTGTCAATGCTGCGCATTCTCACCTCCATAATGGTTGCCTCAGGGTTATGAAAATTTTTTAGAAAATAAAGGCGTTGATTTGTAGATAGTTATGTTTTCGCAAAACGGAAATCAACCGATTTTACCCGAATTCAGAGGGTGATTTCCTAAAGCAGTGGTTTTCTCAATTATAGAACTGTATAATATTGAACCATGGAATTCATAATTAGACCAATTTTTAAAATAAAAGATAATTTTATTAATTTACTGGATCAAATCAACTTTAACAATTCTAAAATTACGATGTATGAAAAATTTATTACTAATATTTATACTCTCATTTTCATCAAGTATTATTAAAGCTCAAGACACATTGACAATGAGATCTGGCGAAAATATCATTGTAAAAATTATTGAAGTGGGTAGTACTGAAGTGAAGTATAAAAAAGTAACTAATATCAATGGGCCTATTTTTTCTACTCTGAAATCCGACCTAATCTTGATTCGTTATGAAAATGGCAGTAATGATGATTTAAGTAGTATAAATATAGAATCCCCTAAATCTGATGAGTATCAATTTATTCAAGGTTATAACGATGCTATAAAATATTATAAAAGTTATAAATTAGCTGGCACTGCTGTATTCATAACATCAGCCTTCCCATTATATGGTTGGTTTTTAGGCGTTTCGCCTGCACTCTTACTTTCATCTGCTACTCCGTTGGATGAAAATTTAGATTATCCAGATTTGAACTTAATGAAAAATGAACAATACGCAAGAGGATATATAACACAAGCAAAAAATATAAAAAGAAAAAAAATAATTCGAAATTACATATCTGGATTAGCAACTTGTGCAGTACTTACAGGATTAATGATCAGTGCCTTGTCTCCTAATTGATATAATAAAAAATAGCTTTTGTTACTACTTAATAAAAACCATGCAGTGCTGCCATGGAAGATTATCTATATTTTTATCAAATGTAAAACCTGCTGCTTTAAATTCTTTAATGGCCTGCGCTTCACTCATCTTGTGAATAGTTTTAATTGGTACAGTTTGATCTTCGGATCTAAATTCAACAAGCACTAATTTACCACCTGGTTTTAATGCAGCTCGCATTGATAGAGCCATTTCATAAGGATAAGAAAATTCATGGTAAACATCTACTAATAACATCATGTCAACGGTATTATCTGGTAAAGACACTTTTTGTTCAGTACTCAAGACAGGAACTATACGTGATAATTTTTCTTGCTTGATTCTTTCGTTTAAATAAGCAATCATTTCTGGCTCAACGTCTACAGCAAAAACTTTACCAGTTGCCACCATTTTTGAAAGTAATGCACTATGGTAGCCACTACCCGCTCCTATATCAGCAATAAGCATACCTGGTTTAACAGACATATTTTTTAATAATAGAGAGGTGTTTTCTTCCATTTCTCTTTCTTGCCTTTCAAGCCAATCTATTCCATAATGACTCATTACCTGTGCAATTTGTCTGCCCATATACCACTTATTAATACCGTTTGGATCTCCAGTCTTTATTTTATAACGATCTTGACCCAAAGAAAATAGGGAGAGTGATAGGAAAGTAAAAAGCAGTACAAAGGGTTTTAAAGAAAACATAGATATATTTAGATTTAAAATTGATATTTATTCAATTAATATCTTTTTAAAGTTTTTACTTTTAATCTTTTTAATAGCTGACTCAATAGATTTTTCAGGTTCTATGATATTATATTCACCCCAAAAATTAATGTCTGCAGAGTTAGTAATTCTATCAGACATAATTACGTAGGGGCTCAATTTTTGAGTGTTTATTTGAGCCTGACTGTCTTGATTATTCCAATTAGTATTAACCAATTCAAAAGTAGTATTATAGCTAGTATTAAATATCCATTTATCCCAATTTAATTTAAATGTTAAATCTCCACGAGAATAAGAAAAAACCCATTTATTATTTTGTTGTCTATAATCAACCTGATAGTTAACTTCTGTTGGGTAGAGAACAAGTCCTTTTGGTTTTTTTCGTGTAAAAATTAGTCCTGCTTTGATTCTGTTTTCAACATTAAGTTTAAAGGTTGCACTTATGATAGCAAGACCTTTTGAATCAATAAATAATTTTCCGCTATATAATGGATCAGGGTCTTCAAGGGTTGACTTCTGTTTAAAAGATATAATTAAGACCTCTTTATCATTAATTTGGGTAATATCCTCAAAGCGAAAATTATACAAATCAAATACATTTTCTGAGAATAAATTACTTGGCTCTTTTATTAAATCAATAAATAAGGATGTAAAAAGACCTCCTTCTAATTTAAAATTTATAGTATCTAATTTAGTATAATCAACATTTTTTCTGCCCTTTAAAATATTGACTTGATCCTCCACACCTGATGAAAATGGCATTTTTTCAATATTGACAATAGATTCTAAAACAGAGACATAAGTACGTCTTTTTTTAATTGATTCTCTGTAAAAACCAATCATTTGAATAGCACTATCTCCATAATTTTTTGAACGATTATTGAGTACATTTGAAAATAATTTATTTGCATCAATCCCATTTACAACTACATCTTTGAGTTGAACATTGATAGGTTCTAAATACAACAGATTTTTTTCTTGCTTCAAGTCTTTGATTAAAATAACCTTGTCTTTATACCCTAAAAATGAAATAATAAGACTTGCGTCTTGTTTATCTCTAGGAATTTTGATTAAAAAATCTCCTTCACTATTACTAATAGTAGATATGTTTGATCCAGAAACTGTAATGCTTGCAAAGGTTAATTCATTCTTTGTTTTGCTATCCAAAATGGTTCCTTTAAAATATTTAAATGAACTAGAATCATTATTGTTAACTGAATTAATTTGCGCTTCTGATTGTATTATAACAAGAAAATAGAAAAATAATCCCATTATAGATCTAAGATAAAATAGGCAAGATTTCATTTTGTTCATTCTTATAAAATTTAATCAAATTAAAATTAATACTCAATTAAAGTTAATCAATTTATAAGAATATAAATAGGACCCACGATTTAACGAGATGACCGACTGCGTCGGCATCCCACAACAATTCGCCTTACCCAAAGCCTTTCAAACAATTCGTGACCTCAGGGTTATGAAGATTTTTAAAGAAAATGAAGGCGTTGATTTGTAGATAGTTATGTTTTCGCAAAACCGAAATCAACCGATTTTACCCGAATTCAGGGGTGTTTTCGGCACGCAGAGAGTATTAAAATCTAGGCCTTCGTTGCAATCATTCTTATAACATCTGCTGGACCTTCATGATATTCGCCCTCACTCAATTGAATATGTTCATATTCTAAATAATCAATATTAAAATCTTTGAAATCTTCGGAAAGGATCTCCTTAGTATAAAGCATTTCAATGTCCTTAGGACCTCCGGAACTATTTTTTAACTGCTCTGGACAAAATGTCTCTAAAATTACTTTGCCGCCAGGCTTTAACCAATTAAATACATTGCGATGAAGTTGCTTTCTAACTTTAGGCGGTAAATGAGCGTAAATTATTGCAACAACATCTGCAGAATCATTCGGATACAAAGCAGTTGCTGCATCTTTTATTTGAAAATCAATCAACACCCCATATTTTAAAGCTAAGTGATCGGCTTTCGCCTTACCAGCTTCACTTAAGTCAAATGCCAAAGCCTCCCAGCCCTCACTTGCGGCATGAACAGCATTGCGACCTTCTCCATCACAAGGTAGTATAATAACACCTTGCTTTAATGTACTTAATATTTCTGCAAAGAAAACATTAGGTTCTTCGCCATAGACAAATTCGTTTTCACTGTATCTTTCATTCCAAAATGAATTCATATACTATTATTAATTTACCTATACCCCCCATAATTTCCGAATCAACTTTTATCTACAATGACTTCTTGGCCAGATACCAATCCACCATTTCTAAATTGCTTTTCTTTCTTTCAGCTAATGCTTCAATCGTTTTAGGCGCTGATACAATCACTTTATCACCTGGCTGCCAATCTAATGGGCAAGCTACGCCATGTTCAGAAGCAGTTTGTAGTGCTAGTAAAACCCTTTTAATTTCTGCCATGTTTCTTCCCACATTTAATGGATAGTACATAATTGTTCGAATCTTTCCTGCAGGATCAATAAAGAATACTGCTCTTACAGCTGCTGTTTCACTCTCTCCTGGCTGTAACATGCCATATAATTTAGAAATCTTCATATCAATATCTGCAATGATAGGGAACTCAAACAATACACCAGTCTTTTCATGCACTGCATTTACCCAAGCAATATGGGAATGGATGCTGTCAATACTTAAGCCTAATAATTTGGTATTATTTTTTGCAAAAAATTCTTTCTCTTTTGCAAAACCACTCATTTCAGTAGTACAAACTGGAGTAAAGTCTGCAGGATGCGAGAACATAATAACCCAATTCCCTTTGTTGTACTCAGACAAAGTCAATGGGCCTGTTGTAGTCGTTACTGTAAAATCTGGAGCCATATCGCCAATTCTTGGCATTTGTGTTATCGATTCGTTTTCCATATAAATTATTTAGAAATCAAAATTACACATTCATCTTCTTAATTATTGTGATATATATCACTTTATAAAATTTTAGACCATTTGTTTTTCATTCAATAATTTAAATGGCTGTGATCATCATACAAAAAAGGACCCACGATTTAACTTAAGTCCTTGATTGGGGAAGGGAAAGATGATTACTTTACTATACTAAAATCCTCTTTCCATTGCACTATTAACAATAGCATCTAAATCGGATTGAGTAATAAATTGTGGTACATAAGTGAATCCTAAAGACTTTAGATTGCTAAAGTAATTTCTCATATGATTCCGGCTTCCCTTTAGAAAGCATTTGGTATACTAATATAATATCTTGATTATCTACTTTTAATAAACCAATAATATACACAATTGGATTAAAATGCTTCTCCTATGTAAAAATAATATCCGTTACCCTCACGCGTAAACCCGAGATCAAAACGCACAAAAATATCTTTTGACTTGAAGATGAGATACCTTGCTCCAACGCCTCCAGCCATCTTAAATGATGATGAAAATAAACTTTTTGCAGATGGCGCAACTGTAGCTGTTGAAATAAAGGCAGCCGCACCCAATCTTTTGCTGAATCCAAAGGGAAGAAACCTATATTCGGCCTGTGATGTTAGGAAATTCTTATCCCTAAATCTTCCAAGGTAGTATCCCCGCATCATACTCTCACCCCCAATCATGGCCATTTGGTTGAAAGGAACATCTCCATTATTGAATAGTGCTGATCCCTGTAGTGCTAAAACATCTTTAGGAGTGAACCCTGTTCTAAAAT
>JBILIU010000142.1:0-2692 GCA_044368905.1 Sediminibacterium sp.
ATGAAATGTGGGATAACAATATGCACTTGATGAAGTTTTCAAAAAAAATGAAAGCAGGTACCAAATATAATTTTTCAATTGCTGGAAGTTCTATCACATCTGCACACCATGACGACCCTTTAAATGAGGCTGAAAGATTAACCATTTTTGCAAAACTAGAGGGAAGAGAGAGATTGATCCAACATCATCAATCTGCTTGGGCGGATTTATGGAAAAGTGATATTCGCATCGAAGGAGATGATCAAGCGCAACAAGATATCAGAAGTATGTTGTATCATTTGTATTCATTTGTTCGTCCTGGATCCAATTTGAGTCCTTCTCCGATGGGCTTATCTGGACTGGGTTATAATGGACATGTATTTTGGGACACTGAATTATGGATGTATCCTCCATTATTATTATTGCAACCAGAAATGGCGAAGTCGATGATTCAATATCGTTTTGACAGATTAACTGCTGCAAAAAGAAATGCATTCAATCATGGTTTTAAAGGCGCTATGTTCCCTTGGGAAAGTGCTGGTTCTGGCGTGGAAGAAACACCAGTTTGGGCTTTGAGTGGTCCTTTTGAACACCATATTACTGCTTGTGTAGGATTTGCAGCTTGGAATTATTACCTAGTCACTCAAGATAAAGCATGGTTGAAAGAAATTGGTTGGCCATTGTTAAAAGAAACTGCAGATTTTTGGGCTAGTAGAGTGGAAAGAAAAGGCCCAGGAAGATTCGAAATCAATAATGTAGTAGCAGCAGATGAGTGGGCAGAAAATGTAGACAATAATGCATTTACAAATGCAGCTGCGATTGCCAATTTAGAGGCAGCAAATAAAGCGGCTGCAATTTTAGGGTACGCGCAACAAGAAGATTGGGCTGTCGTTGCAAAAAATATTCCGATTCTAACAATGCTTGATCAAAATGGTGCAAAGATTACCCAAGAACATGCCACCTATAAAGGAGAGGGCATCAAACAAGCAGATGTGAATCTTTTAGCATTCCCATTAAAATCAATTACAGATAAGGCGCAAGTAAAAAGAGATCTGGACTATTATTCAGTAAGAGTGCCGAACCAAGGAACGCCTGCGATGACACAAGCTATTTTTGCTTTATTATATGCAAGACT
The DNA here is from genome assembly GCA_044368905.1 of Sediminibacterium sp. Classification (GTDB taxonomy): domain Bacteria; phylum Bacteroidota; class Bacteroidia; order Chitinophagales; family Chitinophagaceae; genus Sediminibacterium. The sequence goes on from JBILIU010000142.1 coordinate 1,115, forward strand.
AGGAGAAACAGAAAATGCATATCATTTTTTCAAAGATGCCTATCAACTTAATTTGAATCCGCCGTTTAGAGTGATTGCAGAAACGAAAGGAGGAACAAACCCCTATTTTGGAACAGGTGCTGGAGGTATTTTGCAATCGATGCTCATGGGATTTGGTGGTCTTGACATTACCGAAAAAGGTATTGTACAATTGCCTACAAAGCTCCCTGCAAAATGGAAGAAATTAGAAATAACTGGCGTGTTAGGAAAAAACTATGTAGCCCAATAGGATTAAGATTGGATTGAACTCATAAGATAAAAATGATTTATCTAAAACTAGCGCGATGAATCCTATCATTTAGTGATTTCCCAATACCAATTTCAGGGAATTTTTCAATAATGATGCAGTCCAAATTCATGCCATCTAATTCGTACATGGACTTGTATAAATTGATGCTAGCCTCTTCTAAATCTGCGGCTATAGAAAGATTGATAATAGTGGTATTTGGCTGATTGATTTCTAATTTACCAAGTGTAAGCACACCAATATTCAGGGTTGGATTTTGAACAATAAAATTAGATAAACAATCTACAATTTGAAAACTGGTTCTTGGTGCGTAATGCATTGGCGACATACCAGGCGTAGTTACTTTTTCGTTTTTTGTCGCAAGCACTTTTGATTTACCAGCTATAAATTCTATTGCGTCTACACTAATCGCACCTTGTCGATAAATGACTGGTGCATTTTCATGAAACCCAACTATGGTGGACTCTATGCCTTTTGAACAAATATCCCCTTCCAATATGCATGGTAATGCATCTCCAAAATAATCATCTACCATTTTAGAATTCGTTGGACTAATCCTTGTGTATGGATTGGCACTTGGTGCCACCAGAGGAAAGTCCAATTGTTTCAATAAGGTTAAAGCAACTGTATGATTAGGGATTCTTACAGCTACTAAATGACTGCCAGAGGTCACACTATGGGGAATGATTGATTTTTTTGGTAACAGCAAGGTCAAAGGTCCAGGCCAAAAAGCTTCAGCCAATTTCATTGCATTTGGAGGAATTTCTTTAACAAATTTAGAAACTTCGGAAATGCAATGGGTATGAAGAATCAGGGGATTACAAGCGGGCCTATTTTTTAATTGAAATATTTTTTGAATAGCTTGCTCATTGAATGCACTCCCAGCTAGACCATACACCGTTTCAGTAGGGATAGCTACAAGCTCTCCTTGATTTAGCGTATTCACTGCATATGATATATTACTAGTAATCATTTCTGCCTTAGCTATTATTATGTTTTGACCTAGGTTCTATTTTAATTTCTGCTGTAAGTTTGAAATGCGTGTCTTCGGATTCCATTAAAAAATCTTTTAATTGATCCCGGGACTTTGTTAGACAATCCAGCCTATACTTTGATTCTTCATCTTCTACCCCAAATTTTACTTGCGAGGAGAACATCTTATTAGAATGCAATTCAATTTTATAATTCATCAAGCCAAGTATTAATTCTGTTGCTTCTTGTTTTGAAAAAAAACTATTAATTAAATCAACGGAGTATACTTTTTTCATAATAACTTTATATAAATAGAGGGG
>JBILIU010000046.1:0-10117 GCA_044368905.1 Sediminibacterium sp.
TGGCAGTTGGAATGGTTTTAAAAATAATATGGTTCGTGATTTACAAAATGGATACACATTGATATCATTGAGTAATGGGACAGCCGGAATAGCTTCTTACAAACTTCTTGATCAATTTGAAAAAGCAATTAGTAACTTAAATAAATAGTTTTATTAACTTTTTTATAAACAGTTTTGTAATACAAACATCGTATGATATGAAAAAAATAATTGTGTTTTTAATGGTATTACCGCTCATGTCCGTTGCACAGCAATTTAAATCTGAACCAGTAGAAAATGGTGTTCGAATAAAATTTAATTCGAGCATTATGGGTGAGGAAAGAACAATCTGGATAAGGGTTCCAGCCTCCTATTATGAAGTATCAAGTTCAACTCAAACCTATCCTGTAGTGTATGTATTAGATGGCAAGTCGGCATTTTTCCCAGTCACTGGTGTTGTAAGTTTTATGAGCGAGAAAGACCATGTAAATTATCAAATTCCAGAAATGATTATTGTTGGCGTGGATACCGAAAATAGATTTCGTGACTTAACACCTAATGCATCAACAAGACAACCTAATGGAGAAGAAGCAAAAACACCAGAACAAAAACTCATGATGCAAGGCAGTGGCGGTGGTGAGCAATTCTTAAAATTCTTGAAGGAGGAAGTATTTACTTATGTAGAACAACAATATAGAACAAACCCATTTCGAATTTATGTTGGTCATTCACTCGGAGGTTTAACAGCTACATATACATTTTTAAAACATTCTGAATTATTCAATGCGACGATGTCAATTGACCCAAGCTTATGGTGGGATGGCGCAAAATATGTCAACGAGGCGCCAGCATTACTAAAAAACTTACCTACTGATAAAATGCGCAAGTACTATGTAAGTGTGATTGATTCTATTAGCTATGGAGGTCGTCTTCAATTTCATACAAATGCCATTTTCAATGTTGGCAAAGCCATGGGGGCAGTCAATTCAAAAAACCTACAATACAAAGTAGATTATATACCCAATACAGATCATTCATCTATTCCTATGTTGAGTTGGTACAATGGATTGCTATTTATTTTTGATGGCTACCACAAAAGTCATTTTGATTATATGAAAGACCCAGACTTAATTGAGTCTCATTTTAAAGAGATTGAGACAAAAATTGGTTTAAAAATGAATCCACCACAAGATATCTTTGAAATATTGGTACATTATCTTACTTCTGCTGACCGATACCCTGATCCAGTGAAAGCAAGAAAAGTTTTGAATATGGCATTGAAATATTATCCTACCTCTTCCTACTTTAAAGATAAACTTAAAGCACTAGATACTAAATCATAAGATATGAAGCATTCTCTTTTTTTAATTCTATTATTTGCATTCCAATTGGCCAATGCACAAAATACGATTGACAAAGTAAATAAATATCGCGCCCAAAATGAAAACGCAATTTTAAAAGAATATTTTAGTCTTTTGTCCATTCCCAATTACGCGTTGGACAAAGTCAATATTGATAAGAATGCCGTTTTCATTGAAGCCATGTTAAAAAAAAGGGGCATTCAAACAAAATTATTAGAATCCAACACTCAAGGAAGTCCAAAGGCTGTATATGGGGAAGTCATTGTGCCTGGTGCAACACAAACAATCATTTTTTATGCGCATTATGATGGACAAGCAGTAAATCCTGAAAAATGGCATCCAAGTATTAAGCCTTATGAACCTGTTTTATTAAATCAATCCATTGAAAAATCTGGAAAGATTATTGCATTTCCAGTAAATGGACAGGCTTTTAATCCAGAATGGAGAATCTCTTGTAGAAGTAGCTCAGATGATAAAGCTGGAGTGATGACCATCATCAATGCATACGATGCATTAGTAAAAACTGGCGTAAAGCTCAATAATAATATAAAATTTTTCTTTGAGGGCGAGGAAGAGATTGGCTCCTTGCATCTTGCAGAAATATTGGAAAAACACAAAGACTTACTAAAGGCTGATTTATGGCTGATTGGAGATGGCCCTGTGCATCAATCAGGTTTACCTATGATTGACTTTGGAGTAAGAGGAGATGTAAATGTGGATCTAACTGTATATGGACCTAAGCGTCCGCTTCACAGTGGTCATTATGGTAATTGGGCGCCTAATCCTTGTTTAATGATATCCAACTTACTTGCAAGTATGAAGGATGAGGATGGCAAGGTCAAGATCAAAGGATACTATGATGATGTAATTCCATTTACAGCATCGGAGAAGCAAGCATTCAGTGCAATTCCTAATGTAGATGCACAAATGAAAAAGGAACTAGGTATCAATAAACCTGAGGGAGGAGGTAAAACACTATTTGAAACTTTTGAATGGCCTTCACTCAATATCAATGGAATTAGATGCGCAGATGTAGAAGACAATGCAAGCAATGTAATCACGACTGAATCTAAAGCCACACTTGATTTACGTCAGGTACTTGGAACGGACTATTTAAAGCAAGTTGATTTATTAAGAAAGCATATCATTGAAGAAGGATTCTTGGTATTAGATCGCGCACCAACAGATGAAGAAAGATTACAATATCCAAAAATTGTGAAATTTAATATGGTCAATGGTGGTTACAATGCACAAAGAACACCAATAGATCTTCCAATTTCACAGCAAGTGATCAAAGCTGTGCAATCCGCTACTAATAAGCAACTCATTTTAGAGCCTACATCGGGAGGTAGTTTACCACTGTACCTTTTTGAGAAACACCTCAATGCCAAAGTTATTAATTTATGCCTCGTTAATCATGATAACAACCAGCATTCCGAAAATGAAAATGTTAGATTACAAAATCTATGGGATTCAATAGCTCAGTTAGCTGCAATTATGATCATGGATTAGCGAAGCCACTCTTTTCTGTGTTTTATGAACCAAATAGTATGTATCAATAAAATACAGCTATTTACAATGACTGTAGGCCAAGCTAAAATTCCAAATCCATAGATAATCCAAAAGACTGAACCAATTGAATTGATTAAGCGTAGCTTGAAAATGTTTTCAATAACAAATGAATACAAAATTATTATTGTTCCTATATAACCAAATATGTCCCAACTAATCATTATTTATAATTTTACTTTAAACATTTTAAGTCAGCCTTAGCAGTATAATCCTTTAAAAATTAATTTTTCCTGTTTTATAGCTAAGTACCTATTAAGAATTACTAAGTTACAGTATTATTTAGTTCCATAAAATCATTATTTTTATAGACCAATTGAAAAACAATGAGTAATAAAGCAAAGATTATAGCATCATTAAATGATGGCGTAAATCAATTTAACGAGTTGATATCTGGTTTAAATCAAGCAGCATTTGAAACCAATTACAATAACAAATGGTCTGCAGGACAAGATTTAGTGCATTTAATTAAAGTACTAAAAATAGTCAATATAGGATTTACATTACCCAAACCCTTATTACACTTAATGTATGGTGTCAATAAAAATGAAACAAGGTCCTTTGAGCTACTTCAATCATTATACAAAAATGCTTTAGAAGGCGGCGCAAAATCTCCTGCTATCTATATCCCAAAACCAGTCTTATTTGAATCAAAAAATCATTTAATTCAGAAGCATCAACAATTAAATGAAGCCTTCATTGATAAAATGAATCATCATTCCGATAATGCATTAGATAGATATAGGCTACCCCATCCCATCTTAGGCAAAGTAACCTTAAGAGAGCTTGCCAGCTTTACTTCCTTCCACACTTTACATCATCTTGAATTGTTAAGATCAAAATTAGCCCATATAAACGCTTAAATATGAACCAATCTAAGCGTCTGTTTTCAATCACTATGATTGGTATATTTTTTCAAGTCCTAAGTTCCTGCACTGGACATTCAAAAAACGCCACACAAAATGTAGATAAATGCGTCGATGTAAAAATGACAAACCCAGTGATTTATTTTGAGATACCTGTGAACGATATGAATCGTGCATCAAGATTTTATTCAAAAGTTTTTGAATTTAAATTTGAAAATCAAATGATTGACAACAATGAAATGGCTTTATTTCCATTTGTTGAAGCAAATTCAGGAATTTCAGGCGCATTAGCTAAAGGTGCAATATATAAACCAACAAAAGATGGCGTACTGATCTACTTCACTACAGCTAACATTGATGAAACATTAAAATTAGTTATTACAAATGGCGGACAAGTACTTTATCCAAAAACAGACAATGGAATTGGACTTGTTGCAGAATTTGAAGACACAGAAGGAAACAGGATAGCATTATATGCATCGAAAGAATGAACACAACAAAAAAAGAAAGCGGGGTTAAGTAAATAACCCCGCTTTCTTTTCTATATTTTAAATTAGATCTAATCTTAAAAGTCCTTCAATTTCGCTTGAGCTAATATTTTATTCAATTGATTGATTTCAATAGCCAATTCAGCTTTGAGCTCTTCAAATACCTTAAAAGATCCGGCAGTAGGCTTATAATCTCCCGATTCTACTACACGCATTAAAGAGGCAAGCTTATTATTTAATTTAATAGGAAAATTTAAAGGGTCTTGTGAGCTTTGGTTACGTACCTGATATAAATTTTCTTCTACTTGTGAAAGCGCAGCAATCAAGGCAATCGAAGCTTTGGAAAGTCCTTTCTTGCTTGCTTTTGCTTCCTCATTTAATTTTTCCTTAATAGCCCTTATTTTGATAACTGCGTCATTGGCAACAGTTACTTGGTCTCTGATTTGAATAGATAGGTTGAATTTCTCTTGCATATCAGCAATCGTCACATCCTTCACCCTTGGATCCATTTTAATTTCAAAATTTTCTGTAGCCACTTGTCCACCAGCAGTCATTCTTACTTGATAATTGCCTGGCACTGCAGTCGGTCCTGTATAGACTGGCGCACTCCATAAAATCATCCCCTTAAAATAACTAGCAGAAGGATATTTTAAATCCCATTCAAATACATTCAAACCTGTTTTAATTGTTGGTGGTTTTGGCTTACGGGCATCTTCGTCCTCATCTGCTTCTGCATTTTCTTTTTTAGCTTTTGGTAACTCGCCAATAAATGTATTTACTAATTTTCCTTGAGCATCTAGTATTTCAATTTTTAGATCTTTCTTAGTCGCATCTAAAAAATAATGGAATACTGCTTTTTGAACCGTTCTCACGGCATAATAAGGTTTAAATAAATGTAAGCCTGCTTGAATGCCTGCATCCTTTGTTCTCACTGGAGAAATGTCATCTAATACATAGATAGACCTACCATGGGTTCCAATCACTAAATCTTTTTCTGTCACTTGTAAGTCCGCTACTTGCACATCTGGTAAATTTAAACTTAATGACTCCCAGTTTGCACCATCGTTATAGGAAATCCAAACACCATGTTCAGTACCTGCATATAATAAACCTGCACGGGTAATGTCTTCTCTTACCACATGCACATAATCATCCGCACGAATACCCGTAATGATTTTAGTCCAAGTTTTTCCAAAATCATTGGTCTTCCAAATATAAGGCGTACGGTCATCCATTTGATAACGCTTGGCTGCAATATAAGCTGTGCCTGCATTAAAATGAGAAGACTCTATAATACTTACACGCGTATTCTTAGGCATATCTTTTGGTGTAATATTTTCCCAATTTTTACCTCCATCTTTGGTGATATGAATTAGTCCATCATCCGATCCTGCCCAAATAATATTCACATCCTGATAAGAAGGCGCTAATGCAAACACAGTTCCATAGATTTCAGGGCCATTCATATCTCTTGTGATGACACCACCACTAACTCCTAATGTAGTTGAATCATTATAGGTTAAGTCTGGACTTATTTTTTCCCAACTCTGTCCTTCGTTCGTTGTTTTCCAAACATGCTGAGAACAAGTAAATAATACATTCGGGTCTACTGGTGAAAAAACAATTGGATAAGTCCACTGCCATCTTTCTGGTAAAGTCTTCGCTTCTTCTCCAGAAAAAAATCTTGGATACACTTGCACATCTCTTACTTGACCCGTCATTCTATTAATACGCGTTAATAAGGCACCTTGACTACCTGCGTAAAATATATCTGGATTTTTTGGATCCTGGGCAATATAGCCACTCTCGCCTCCACCTACTTCATAAGCAAAGCCGATCCCTGGTTTGGTTGAATTGCCTCTTGCTGCTCTGTGTCTGTAATCTTCACTAGGTAGAGCAATCGTGCTATTATCTTGTTGTGCACCTGCTACTTGATAAGGAAAATCCTTAGTCACCATAATATGGTATAATTGTGCAGTAGGAAAATCTTCATCCGTCCAAGTTAAACCACCATTCACAGAAACTGCTCCACCACCATCATTTGCAGTCGCTAAACGTGTTGGATCAGTTGGATCAATCCATAAATCATGGTTATCTCCGTGTGGTACTTTTATCTCTGTCTTAAATGTGACCCCGCCATCGGTTGACTTATAAAAATTTACATTCAAACCATACACTGTGTTTTTATCTTTTGGATCGGCCACAATGCGAGAATAATAAAATGCACGTTGGCGTAATTTTCTTTCATTGTTCACTAATTTCCAATTCGCACCGCCATCATCTGAACGATATAATCCGCCCTCTGGTGATTCCACAATAGCCCAAACACGATTGCCATCTGCTGGAGAAACTGCTACACCTACTTTTCCTACCACTGCTGGCATACCCGGATTTTTAGAAATCACTTTCCAGCTAGCTCCTCCATCTATCGATTTATATAAAGCAGATGTGCCAGTATCGGCCCACATTTTATAGGGGGTTCTATATACCTCCCAAATACTTGCATAAATAATTTCTGGATTTTGTGGATCAATCACTAAATCTTCTGCACCTGCTTTGTCATTCACGTATAAAACTTTATTCCAAGTTTTACCACCATCTAATGTTTTAAACACACCACGCTCTTCATTCGGACCAAAAGCATGCCCCAAGGCCGATACATAAACAATATCTGAATTGGTTGGATGAATTCTTACTCTTGAAATAGATTGTGTATTTTTTAATCCAATATTTTTCCAAGTCTTACCTGCATCGGTGGATTTATACACGCCATCCCCTTGCATGATATTGCCTCTAAAAGCAGTTTCACCTGTACCTATATAAACTATATTTGGATTGGATTCAGCCACAGCAACTGCACCCACACTTGAACTTGTAATTTGACCATCGGTTACAGGTTTCCAATTCAAACCACCGTCTGTAGTTTTCCATAAACCGCCACCCACCGCTCCAAAATAATATTCTAATTTATTTTTACTACTTCCTGCCACACCTAGTGACCTTCCTCCTCTGTTTGGGCCGATATTTCTCCAGTTCATTCCTTTTAAAGTGGAATCACTGGTTTGAGCTTGGCTATAATGAATAGCAAAAGAAGCTATTAATAGAAAAGTAAAACGGGTTAAATTTTTCATAGAATGGTATTATGAGTGTGCTGTAATTTACAATAAATTTCAAATAAAAAGATCCTTATTATATAGGTGTTATGGCTTAAAAATCAACCTTATAGCCCACTACGGGAATTAATCCTAGTAGGTAATTGTATTTAATGCCACCAATTCCTGCATCATAGTATTGCCTAACCGGATTTTTTCTATTGGTCAGGTTTTGCACGCCTGCAATAAAACTACCTGTCCTATTTTTGTACTGTGTTTTCCATTGGGTTTGTAAGTCAATTCTAAAAATATCGGGTAGCCTTTCTTCATAAATACGCGTATTATCAAGCACTGTCGTTTTCCTTAAAATTGATTGCTGGAGATTGATAGGTGTTACGCGAACTCCCCCATGATTCGTGATTTTTAAATCTAATGCAATTGTAGAACTCTGTTTTGTTTGCAAATTCCATTCTTTCCCCATTGTAACAGATAAAATACTATTTGAATTGAATCTGGTATTTCTCCAAATCAAATCGGAGGCTTGGTATTTAGATTGATACAAACTTAAGGTACTTAAAAAATAAAATTGATCATTCCAAAATCGTTCAAGGGTCATTTCAACTCCATAATTTTTACCCCTGCCTTTATTACTTAAAGCAGCAATGACGTAGTTATCCTCTTGATTGATTAAACTAAAACTAGTTTTAGTTGATGCTGAAACTGGAATAGCATACAATGATTGATAATAAGCTTCTATTTTAAAATTCCAGTTTTGTTTAAATTGAATATTATAGCCCACTACATAATGCTGCGCTTTACTAAAATCTAAATTTCTATTGGGTTGGATGGAATCGAGCCCAACTCTTATTCTTGCAAAATAATTACCCAATGGTTGTGTTTGTGAATGTAACCCGTAACCAGCAGAAAAAAATTGTGTTCTTCCTGTTTGAATACGAATACCCATTCTCGGCTCTAGTGCAGCACTATGATTAAGTGCAAAATATTGACCATGCAATCCCGTTTGGAATCTAATTTTATTAGAAGGATCCCATTTCCATTGTAAAAAATATTGACTCAATCTAGTATTACCTTCTTCCTTCACTTTATCTTTAAGAACATTACTTACTGCTTCTCTTTGATTTAAAAAAAAGTTTCTCCCATTTGTATTGAACCCAACTTTGATTAGATTTTTTTTGTTTATTTTATGAGTAGCAACAAATGATAAAATAGCATTTGCCTCCTGAAATTGATTATTTCTAGTCACTATTAATGGGCCATTGATTTTATTGTAGTAATTATCTTCCTCTCTATAATTTGTTCCGTTGAAACTATAAATTGTTTTAAGGGATGTTTTATTGCCAATATTTAAATTATGGATCAGCCCAGTCGATCCAGTATTGCTTAGGTCGAGGGTGCCACTCCTTGTTGATGCATTTTGATTGAAATTATACGCATCATTTAGCGCAATTCTATTTTGGCGACTTAATCCACCAAAACCAAAAATCGAGAAAGTTCCGATATTTTTTGTAGGTAGATTGATATGATAAGAAAGGTCTTGAAACCTTGTGCTAGCATCACTAATTTTAAACCCCAATTGTTCCATTAAAGTTAAAAACCCATAACGATAATTGACCAAATAGGAACTCTTACTGCCTTTTTTAAAATAACCTTCTGTCGTTAAATCCACCCCTATTGTACTTGCAGAAAAGCTAAACTCTCTTTTACTATTATTTCCTTTGCGCAAATAAATATCAAATACGCCAGATAGGGCATTCCCATATTCCGATGGAAATGCGCCTGTGAGGAAATCCGAATTAGCTAGTAATTGTGCACTTAAGATAGAAATACCTCCTCCTGAAGTGCCTACCCTTGCAAAGTGATTGGGATTAGAAATTTCAACGCCTTCCATTCTCCACAATAATCCATTGGGTGCATTTCCGCGAATACTTAAGGAATTTTGATCTCCAGTGCTTGACACACCTGGAAAGGAAGTGGCAATTCTTGAAGGATCATTTAATCCAGCTGCAAACCTTCTTGTTTCTTCCACACTAAACATTCTACCACTCACTAATGCCGCATCATTCAATGGTCTTGTTTTATTTTGACCACTCTGTACAATAACTACCTTATTGTTATTGATATCCTCTTCCATTTCAATAGACAAAAAAGTTTCTTTACCTGATTCAATAGCTATATTAGGTATAGTGATTGTCTTATAGCCAATAAAGCTAATTCTGATACTATACCTACCTACTGGGATAAAATCAAACTTAAAATTACCCTCTTTATTGGCAATCGTATTTTTATTGATACCGCCGATTAGTTCAATATTTGTTCCGCTTAGCACCGTTTTAATTGATTTATCAATAGTGGATCCACGCAAGGTTTGTGAAGGCTTTTCCTGAGCAGATGCTTGATTCAAAAGCAAAATAAGGAGTAGGAAAAATAATTTTGTTTTCAATGCTTTGTATTTTGAGGCGCTTGTTAATTTAAATTAATAAAAAAAATTAACTATCTTCTATTTATTGGGTATTAACCCACAGCCTACCCTAAGGCATTGATGTGTAATAGGTTATATTTTAAAATACAGTAAAGCATTAATTGACGTATATTCAAATAACAAAAAAATGCATCCCATGAAAAAGTGCTTTTCTCTACTACTCGCTGTTATTCCTTTTTTATCCTTTGCGCAAACAAACGATTCTGCTTGGGTGGTCAATAACTATACCAAAACAGAAACGATGGTCCCCATGCGTGATGGA
>JBILIU010000143.1:0-2654 GCA_044368905.1 Sediminibacterium sp.
AGAAGAAGCGGTGGTTGGTAAAAACATGCACTCCCATATTTGTATTGGGCATACCCGCTGGGCTACACATGGCGAACCTTCTGACCGCAATGCACATCCACACTTGTCCAACAATGGCAGATTGGCCATGTTGCACAATGGTATTATTGAGAACTATACCCAAATTAAAACGGAGCTGCTTTCCAAAGGCTATACTTTTAAAAGTGATACCGATACCGAAGTATTATTGAATTTCATTCAAGACATCCAAGAGAATAATAACAGTAATTTAGAAGAGGCTTTACGTATTGCTTTAAAAAGAATTGTTGGTGCCTATTGTATTTTATTAATAGACCAGGAAGATCCTGAAACCATTATTGCGGCAAGAAAAGGAAGTCCACTAGTGATTGGTATTGGGAAGGACGAACATTTTTTAGCAAGTGATGCCTCTCCTATTATTGAATACACCAAAGAAGTGGTGTATGTGAATGATTATGAAATTGCGATTGTAAAGAAGGATGAATTGATTTTGAAAAATTTAGGCAACGAAAAGCAAACACCATTTATACAAAAATTGGATATGGAATTAGCAGCGATTGAAAAAGGCGGCTATGACCATTTTATGTTGAAAGAAATTTTTGAACAGCCTGCCACTATTTTTGATTGCTTAAGAGGCAGACTATTACATGAGCAACAGCAAATTATTATGGCAGGCGTTGACAATCATTTAGAAGCATTGACAAAAGCTTCAAGAATTATGATTGTAGCATGTGGTACAAGTTGGCATGCTGGCTTGGTAGCAGAATATTTGATTGAAGAATTATGCCGTATCCCAGTGGAAGTAGAATATGCATCGGAATTTAGATATCGTAACCCAGTGATTCATCCTGGTGATGTGATTATTGCCATCTCTCAAAGTGGGGAGACTGCCGATACTTTAGTAGCATTAGAAAGTGCGAAAGAAAAAGGGGCCTTTATATTTGGTGTGGTGAATGCAGTGGGAAGTAGTATCGCAAGATTGAGTCATGCTGGTGCTTATACCCATGCTGGTCCTGAAATTGGTGTGGCAAGTACGAAAGCTTTCACAGGACAATTAGCAGTTTTGACCATGATGGCCTTGAAAATTGCAAAGGCAAAAGGCAGTATTGCTGATGAACGCTATGAACACTTAATCAATGAATTAGCATCGGTTCCAGAAAAAGTAAAAACAATTTTAGCAGATACCACAAAGATTGAAGCGATTGCAAAACAATACAAAGATGCTAAGGACTTTTTATATTTAGGAAGAGGATTTAATTTTCCAATTGCATTAGAAGGCGCATTGAAATTAAAAGAGATCACTTATATCCATGCCGAAGGTTATCCAGCAGCAGAAATGAAACACGGTCCAATTGCTTTGGTGGATGAAAATTTACCAGTTGTTTTTGTAGCCACTAAAGATTTGTATTACGAAAAAGTAGTTTCCAATATCCAAGAAATTAAAGCAAGAAAAGGACAAATTATTGCTGTTGCCACAGAAGGAGATACAGTCTTGCCTTCTATGTCGGACAATGTGATGTTTGTGCCTGATATTGACGAAGTGATAGCCCCACTATTAAGTGTCATCCCTTTGCAACTCCTTAGTTACTATGTGGGTGTGGCAAAAGGCATTGACGTAGATAAGCCAAGAAACTTAGCGAAGTCTGTTACCGTAGAGTAGTCTAGGAAGGAATAAAGGAAAATAGTTTTAATAGGGGTAGATTGTTAAACAAAACCTTTAGGAGGGATCATACTAACTAAAATTTAGCTGCGCTTTAATGAGTTTCTAAAAACTTATTATTATATTTAGTCATGCAAAATTTTATCAAAATTTTCAAATATGCCACGCCTTTCGTATTGTATATCTTAGGCTATTTAAGTTTTACAAAATCTGGTTTGTATGCTTGGACCCCATTACTGTATACATTTTTTATGGTGCCCTTAGTTGAATTATTTATTGCACCCAATCCTGCTAATTTAGATGCTGCCGAAGAACAATTGGCGAAAGCGAATAAATGGTACGATGTCGTTTTATGGTGCACTGTGCCGCTTCAATATTTTTTATTGTACACTTTCTTAACGCATATTGGTTCCAGCCAATCAGATCTAGATACCTTGGGCAGCATCATTGGGATGGGTTTATTGTGCGGCGCATTTGGAATTAATGTGGCACATGAATTAGGACATAGAACCAATAAATTTGAACAATTTTTAGCAAAATCTTTACTGCTTACAAGCTTATATATGCACTTCTTTATAGAACACAATAAAGGACATCATAAACATGTAGCAACACCTGATGATCCAAGTACTGCAAAATTCAAACAATCTGTATACGCATTTTGGGTGCAAACTTTTATTGGTACTTATTTAAGTGCTTGGCATATTGCGATTGAGGATGCAAAAAAGAAGAAGGGCTTCTTGCCTGTCATCTTCAATGAAATGATGTTGTTTCAAATTATTCAATTAGGATTCGTACTGCTTATTTTCTTGAATTTTGGAATCACTATTGCTGCTTATTTTATACTAGCTGCTTTCATAGGCGCTATTTTACTTGAAACGGTTAACTATATAGAACATTATGGTTTGCAAAGAGAAAAAGGATCAACTGCATTATTTGAAAGAGTACAGCCACATCATAGTTGGAATAGCAACCA
>JBILIU010000144.1:0-2631 GCA_044368905.1 Sediminibacterium sp.
GGGAAATGCAACATGATATCCTTTTGCATGATCAAATCAAACACCATCAGCTTTTTCTTAAAGGCAGGATGGATAAATGGCCTTGGTCTGTTGTAATTTGGCTCTTTTATGACATTTGGGAAATCCATAAAATGCCTGAAATTATGAATATGACCTCCTGGGATAATGCTACTTTTTCGGTTCAAGCCTAGTTTCTTAATTAGGAATTCAAGCATTTCTGGATTCATATCCTTTTCATACACAAATCTTACTGGCTTTCCTTTTCTTCTGCTTTTAATCCCCTTTGAAATTTTATCAATAAAATTCAAACCTACTTCCTGATCTAAATCAATCTCAGCATCTTTTGTAATTTTAAATACATGCGCATCAAACTGATTGAATTTAAAATGAGAGAATATGATTGGCAAATTAAATTCAATCAAATCTTCTAGTAACATAATGGTTGTAAATCCAGCTTTAGAAGGCAAAATAATAAATCTGCCCACAGACCTAGACGGCACTTCGATTAAGGCAAATTTTTGCTGGTAAGCATCATTTTTATTCCCCATAACAATTGCTAAATACAAGCTCTTATCTCTTAGATATGGCAATTGAGGTAGATTCTCAATCATCAATGGGATGATATCATGTCTTACTTCATTGTCAAAGTAGGTTTTTACAAATTCC
The DNA here is from genome assembly GCA_044368905.1 of Sediminibacterium sp. GTDB lineage: Bacteria > Bacteroidota > Bacteroidia > Chitinophagales > Chitinophagaceae > Sediminibacterium. Next base: position 667 of record JBILIU010000144.1, read on the forward strand.
TTTTGTTCTGCATTCAATTGCTTGTTATCAACTATCAAGATTTTGTTCGCCTTCAACTCTTTTAAGATATTCTGCCAGATTCTGCTGAATTCATTTTGCTGTCTTAAAACGACTCTTTGGATCTCATCTAAAATCACTTGTGGTGAATCGATCATGTCAATATTTATGCGCTTTTTCTTATCTATCAATTCCACCATTCTTTTTAAAGTCGCAACGCGTACTCTAAAAAACTCGTCTAAATTATTTGAGAAGATACCTAAGAATCTAATTCTTTCTTGTAAAGGGACAGTAATATCGTTTGCTTCTTGTAATACACGAGCATTAAAACTTAGCCAGCTAATATCTCTAGGAATGTGCTTTTGTTTCATAAAGACTTGATTTATAGTTGGTAAATCTACAATATATGTATTTTTCATGGACTTGCTTAACAAAAAGTTAATATTAAAATAATAATTAGGGCACAATTTGTTTACATAGAACAACGTATTTTGTTTAAACAAGACCTCATGAACAAACGCCCATTAGATGTATGCGTAATTAGCGATATCCATTTAGGAACCTTTGGATGTCAGGCACAAGAAGTTTTAAATTATCTTAAAAGTATAGAACCTAAGACTTTGATATTAAATGGTGATATCATTGATATTTGGCAATTTAATAAACGGTTCTTTCCTGCAAGCCATATGGCTGTTATCAAACGAATATTTAGTATGGCTAGTAAGGGCACTAGAGTAGTTTATATTACTGGCAATCATGACGAGGCGTTGAGAAAATATGGACATTTTGAAATGGGCAATATTCAATTGACCGATAAAATTGTTTTTGAAATCAATGGTGAAAAAAATTGGGTTTTCCATGGAGATGTTTTTGATAGAACTACAAAAGGAGGGGCTAAGCTATTAGCTAAATTAGGGGGCTATGGCTATGATTTATTGATCATGATCAATAGTTTTGTGAATTTCCTTTGTACCCTTTTTGGACGTGAAAAAATGAGTATCAGCAAACAAGTAAAAAATGGAGTGAAAAAGGCCGTGTCATGGATCAATAATTTTGAGCAAACAGCTGCAGAATTAGCCATTGAGAATGGGTATAAATATGTGATTTGCGGACATATTCATCAGCCTCAACATCGCGTTGTGACTACCGATAAAGGCAGTGTCACCTATTTAAACAGTGGGGATTGGATTGAAAACTTAACAGCCTTAGAATACGCAGATAAAGCTTGGAGCTTGTATCAATATGATCCAAAACAATTTGAAGATATTGATTCTAGAAAACGTATTAAGGTAGTACACTTACAAGAGGAATTAACTGTTTTAACAAACGAGGTGGCATTCCAAGTTTCTATTTAATGAATATACTATACGCAGTTCAAGGTACAGGGAATGGTCATATAAGCAGAGCCATTCAACTTTATCCATTTTTAAAGCCTTATGGCAATGTGGACTTTTTTATTAGTGGCTCTAATTCCGATCTTAAAACTGACTTACCGGTTGTTGGTAGAAGTAAAGGAATCAGTCTTTTTTATAAAGCAACTGGAGGTTTAGACTATCTTAAAATAATCAAATCTTTCTCACTTAGAATTTTTTTGGATGCCTATAAATTACCAGTCAATAAATATGACTTGGTAATCAATGATTTTGATTTTGTGACTTCTTTAGCTTGTCTATTTAGGAAAAAAAAGAGTGTACAGTTTGGGCACCAGGCAAGTTTTCAGAGCAATAAAACACCAAGGGCAAAAAATAATAACTTCTTTGGAGAATTGATCTTAAAGCATTTTGTAAAAAGCACACATTACTTAGGTCTGCATTTTAAAGCCTACGATGATGCAGTGTTTAATCCTATTATAAAACAAGAAATCATAGATGCTACGCCAACTGATGATGGCCATATATCGGTGTATTTGCCGCATTATTCTATTGCGTATCTGGAGCCATACTTTTTAGCAGAATCAAATTATCATTT
>JBILIU010000145.1:0-2620 GCA_044368905.1 Sediminibacterium sp.
ATACCAAAATCATCCTGTGTTAATTGTGCCCCAATACCATAAATCACACCGCTCATTTGTTCTGTGAAAGAACGCTTTTCTACAGGCGCTAAATAATCTGTATGCGGATCCATTAAACCTGTAATGGAATTTAAGAATAGCTCAAATCTTTTTTCTTTTGTAAAGGTTTTTTCAAAAGATTCTAATCTTTTTTTGTAAGACTTCTTGATATAGGCTCTTGATTCCGCTTCTAATGTAGAATCATTTTTGACCACAAATTTTTCCTTGCCTTTATTTTTTTCTCTTTCATCAATCAAACTTGCATAACGTTCAATAGTTCTATACTTCAATAACATTTCCCAACGCTTCGCTCTTTCAACTTCGTCTTTAGGATACCCTAATTTATCTGTATTCAATAAAACTGAATCATCTTTATTAAAATCAAAAGGCTGATCCATGATTTGATTGAATAAAGCTTGTGTTTCTTTGATACGAATTTCATAGGCACGACTCACAGCAGGTTGAAATGTAATTGTAGCGCCATGAATTTCATCGTCAATTGTTGTACTATATTTAGATACACCATCTATATCTGACTGTAGAAAAGTATTTTTTTCTGGATCCAATGCTTTAAAATAAGCACTAAAAACTTCTTTAGAAAAAGCGTCGTCAATATTCCTTGGACTATAATGTTCTGACTCCAATAATTGGCCAATGGTGGACAATAATTTTCGCTGTCTTAATTCAGGCGATTCTTGATTTTCTGATTGAATCGTATTAAAGGCAAAAAATAAAGCACCAAATAAGAATACTGTGGCGAAAACTTTCCACTTATTTTGTTTTACGTATGTCATAATGTTATGCATGAAGGATTTCAAAAATAGCGTAAAATGGGAATCTTATGCGCCTAATTCAGTTTTTCTACTCTTTTTTACCATTATTTTATAAAAACATGCTCAACTAATATTATTGATTACTGAATTAACGTATTTTTGCAGCCCAAATGGAGGGCGTAGCTCAGTAGGTTAGAGCGACAGTTTGTGGCACTGTAGGCCGTGGGTTCGAGACCCATCGTTCTCCCATTAAAAACCTGTCCCAATTTTAGGGATAGGTTTTTTAATTTAAACACTTATTATGATATTTTTTTTAATTCCAATTTTAGTAGGTGCTTTCGGCTGGTGCTTGGTTTGGGCCATATCGATTATGCCATTCAAATGGCCGCATTTGGCTGATCAATGGGTTGGGCACATCGATTTAGCAAAACTGATACCCGAATTGACAGAGAACGACCCTTTTGAATCAATGAAACCTGTCATCAATGACAAATTGGATGATTTTTTTAGACATAAATTAAGTGCCAAGCTTCCTATGATCTCCATGTTCATAGGAGATAAGACCATTGAGGAATTAAAGGAGGTATTTATGGAAGAATTGGCCCTACTCTTCCCATTGCTCATTAACGAGTTCAGTGCCCATTTAAATAAGGACTTACATACACAATGGGATCAAAAATTTAGACGCATCCTACAGCAGAAAATCATCAAAGCAAGCATGCCATTTAGATGGGTCGCTTTTGTATTAGGTGCCATTTGGGGCCTTGTAATTGCATTAATTCTTCCTCTTATTTAACCGCTTATACTTTACAAGGACCTTCCTTTAAACAATAGCACGAATTTTGTGTTAATGCTTAAACAGAAAGCAACCCTCATGGTCTAAAGACCACAAATACAATTATGAAACAACTTACTATACTATTTAGTGCTTTATTGATTCAAATCACATCATTTGCTCAAATTCCTACTGGTCGACCTGCAGGTGCAGGAGGTGGCAGCATGAATATGGGCCATTTTTACGGAAAAGTCGTTGATGCCAATAAGAAGGGCATCGATGGGGCAACAGTGCAATTAAAAGGTAGCAAATTCGATCCTGCCACCAAAAAAGCAAGCGAAGTGACTTTGGCCACAATGATTACAGCATCTAATGGTGATTTTAGCTTTGATCAATTATCTATCATGGGCAATTTTAAATTAATCATCACTGGTGTTGGATATAAAAAATATGAAAAGCAAGTTAGCTTCAACATGAAGCCAGGTGGTAATCCTCAAGACATGATGGCTTTAGTAGATAAAGATTTAGGCAATATTAGATTAGAAGAAGACCCAAATCAATTGCAAAGTGTGACGGTAACAAGTTCTGCAAAGCCGCAATTTGAAATGGGGATTGATAGAAAAATTTTCAATGTAGACAAGAACTTGGCAAGTACAGGTCAAACTGCAGTAGAGGTAATGAAAAATATACCCAACTTAAATGTAGACATTGATGGCAATGTAACTTTAAGAAACGCCACACCAACTTTATTAATTGACAATCGCCCAACCACATTGACCTTAGATCAGATTCCTTCTGATATCATTGACAGAGTTGAAATCATTACCAATCCTTCTGCTAAATTTGATGCATCAGGTGGTAATGCTGGTATTTTAAACATCGTTTTAAAGAAGAATAAAAAGAATGGTTATAACGGAGGTTTAAGAGGTGGCGTAGATATGCGTGGTAAAATCAATGCAGGTGGTGATATCAATTTAAGAAGTAGTAAAATTAACTTTTCAGCAAGTGCGAATCTTAGAAATAGTAAATCAAT
>JBILIU010000146.1:0-2619 GCA_044368905.1 Sediminibacterium sp.
TCCAAACATCGCGAGGTAGAGCAGCGGTAGCTCGTCGGGCTCATAACCCGAAGGTCGGAGGTTCGATCCCTTCCCTCGCAACATCTAATCCCGCTCCCGATTCCTATCGAGAGCGGATTTTTTTTGTTGTAAGTTTGTATTATTAAAGGAAAGGCATGAAAGTTGGGTTTGTAAACATATTTGGTAAGCCAAACGCGGGTAAAAGCACTTTACTGAACGCCATTATGGGTGAGAAGATGGCTATTGTATCCTCTAAGGTCCAAACGACTAGGCATAGAATCAAGGCCTTTTTAAATAAACAGGACGAGTATCAAATCATATTCTCCGACACACCAGGGATCATTGATCCTAAGTATAAGTTGCATGAGAAGATGATGGGCGCAGTTAAATCGGCTTTGGAAGACGCAGATTTAGGGCTTTTAATGGTAGATGTACGTGATGACTTTGACGAAATTGACGTCATGTTTACTGCATTGAGGCTAAAAGTGCCTTGTATTGTGGTAATGAATAAGTCGGATTTAGCAGAAGGTGGCAGGGTAAAAGAGGCAAATGCCTATTTTAAAGCAAAGCCCTATTGTTCTAAGATAATTTCCATTAGTGCATTGAATATCAGTGATATAGACAGGTTACTGAAAGTTATATTGGAATTAATTCCAGAAGGTGGTCATCCCTTCTTTGACCAGGAGGACCTGAGTGATATGCCTACTAAGTTCTTTGTAAGTGAAATTATAAGAGAGAAGATCTATCAGTTGTTTGGGGAGGAAATCCCATACCATACAGCTGTTTTGGTGAACTCATTTAAGGAGCAACCACTTTTAGTAAAGATTCAAGCTGATATTGTGGTGAATAGAGAGTCGCAAAAGGCCATCATCATTGGGGAGAAGGGGAAGTTGATTAAAGAGATTGGCACTTTGGCAAGAAAGGATATTGAGGAATTCATTGGGTCTAAGGTCTACCTCGAATTACTTGTAAAGGTGAAGCCTAAGTGGAGAGACAACGAGTTGAAGTTGAAAGAATTTGGATACCAGTAGTATTTTATAATTAATAACATAAGTTATTGAATTATATTATTTTAAGATAGTTTATTTGATTATTAAATTTAAGTTTTATGAGTTTTACAGTCGCTATAGTAGGAAGGCCCAATGTGGGCAAAAGCACGCTGTTCAATCGCTTATTAGAAGAGCGTAAGGCCATTGTGGATGATGTAAGTGGCGTAACCAGAGACCGTCAATATGGTGTAACAGAATGGAACGGCAAAAATTTCAATGTGATTGATACAGGCGGATTTGTGCCAGATTCAAGTGATATGTTTGAGACTGAAATCAGAAAGCAGGTTAAAATTGCGATAGACGAGGCCAATTGCATCATTTTTATGGTAGACGCAGCGGTGGGTATGACGGATTTAGATGCCTCCATGGCAGATATGTTGAGAAGAACGACTAAGCCAGTTTTAGTAGTGGCTAATAAGGTAGATAATTCAAACAGGGCATTAGACGCCACTGAGTTTTATAGCATGGGCTTTGAGCATAACTATTTTGTAAGTTCTATCTCTGGAAGTGGCACTGGAGAATTATTGGATGCAGTGACGTCCTTTATTACAGAAGTGCAACCAACCGACGAGGAATTGGAAGCAGCAGATAATGTCCCTAAAATTGCCATCATTGGACAGCCAAATGTGGGCAAGTCATCCTTACTAAATGCATTTATAGGTCAAGATAGAACCATTGTGAGTGATATTGCAGGAACCACCAGGGATACAATTCATACGCATTATAATATGTTCCAAAAGGAGTTTATTTTAATTGATACTGCTGGAATTAGAAGAAAGAATAAGGAAAAAGACGATTTAGAGTTCTATTCTGTGATTCGTGCCATTAAAGCAATGGACGAGGCAGATGTATGTTTAATGGTGATTGATGCAGTAAAAGGTATCACGGCACAGGATTTAAGCATCTTTAGTCTTGCTGCTAAAAAGGGTAAGGGTATCGTGTTTTTAGTCAATAAATGGGATTTAGTTCCTAAGGAAACCAATACGGCTAGAGACTATGAAAAAAGGCTAAAAGACAAACTGGCACCTTTTACAGATGTGCCAATCCTGTTTATCTCGGCAGTTGAAAAGACCCGAATTTTCAAGGCGATTGAAATGGCATTGGATGTATTTGAGAATAAGACCCGTAAAATCCCAACTTCTAAGTTGAATGATATCATGCTTAAGGCGATTGAGAAATACCAGGCGCCAGTAGTAAGGGGACACGTGATCAAAATCAAATTTGTACAGCAATTACCAACGCGTGTACCAAGTTTTGCCTTTTTCACCAATTTCCCAGATGACGTAAAGACGCCTTATAGAAATTACCTCGAAAACCAGGTGAGGGCTAATTTCAAATTTACCGGGGTACCAGTTCGTATTTACTTCAGAAAGAAGTAGTTATGAAGGCTAAAACTATGATTTTGAGCCATTATTTCAAAAATGGAGAAATTAATTAGTTAATATTTGGTGAATGTTTCGTTAAAACCTATCTTCGCTCTCGTATTTTTTATACTAAACTTAAAACATTAAAAATGAAAAAAGTATTCGCAATCTTCGCTATCGCTGCTTTAACTGCATGTGGTGGTGCT
>JBILIU010000147.1:0-2613 GCA_044368905.1 Sediminibacterium sp.
GGAGAATGGGTATTAATGAATGGTAATCAAACTGCTGTCTTGGCATTTGCCTATATGATGGAAGCTAGAAGAGCCAAGGGCATTGCGGCGCCGAATGATATGGTGGTTACAACTATTGTGACCACAGCAATGATCAATGAGGTAGCTAGACAAAACGAAGTGAATTGCTATAATGTGTTGACAGGCTTTAAGTGGATCGCTGAATTGGTTAAAGAAAAAGAAGGGAAAGAAAATTACATCATTGGTGGAGAAGAAAGCTTTGGCTTAATGATTGGTGATCAAATTAGAGATAAGGACGCGGTGAGTGCCGTGGCTTTATTGTGTGAGATGGCAGCGTATGAAAAAAGCAAGGGTAGGTCCTTATTTGATAAAATGATCGAATTGTATATGCAATATGGTTTCTATTATGAACATTTAATTAGTATCACTAAAAAAGGCATGAATGGGCAGCAAGAAATTGCAGCGATGATGGAAGGCTACAGAAAACAACCTCCTGCAGAAATTGCTGGAATGAAAGTAGTTACTTTATTGGATTATCAATTACAATTAAGTACGGATTTGCAAACTGGAACTCAAACAAAAATAGCATTACCAAAAAGTAATGTATTGCAGTTTGTAACAGAGGATGGTACAAAAATTTCTGCTAGACCAAGTGGTACCGAGCCTAAAATCAAATTTTACTTCAGTGTCAATACAGTTTTGCCAAATAGGGAAGCATTTGATGAGGTCTATGCGCATTTGCAAAACAAAATTAACAACATTATTGCTGCTATGCAGTTAAACTAATTCAAGCATGCGAAAATTAGAAGATGCTTACCTGCATAAAGGATTGCGCAAGCAATTAGTAGACCTATTAAGAACTAAAGGGATCACTGACGAGCAGGTCTTAGAAGCCATTGGCTCCATCCCGAGGCATTTCTTTTTAGACTCTGCATTTGATAGAATTGCTTATGAGGATCGTGCATTTCCCATTGCAGCAGAACAAACGATTTCTCAGCCCTATACCGTGGCGTATCAAACACAGTTATTGCAAATTAAGCCAGGAGAAAAAGTGCTTGAAATAGGCACCGGAAGCATGTATCAAACCACGGTACTCGCTGCGATGGGTGCGAAAGTTTTTACGATCGAAAGACAAAAACAACTATTTGATTTAACCCCCTTTTATATATTCAAGCAACAGTATCCTGATATATATTTTTCTTTTGGGGATGGTTTTGAAGGATTACCATTACTAGCGCCTTTTGATAAAATTTTAATTACCGCAGCTGCACCTAAAGTGCCCGAAAAACTATGGGCACAATTGAAACTGAATGGTAAGATGGTCATACCATTGGATGAGGAAGGCGCGGAACAAAGGATGCTTCGTTTAACAAAGAAAAAGGATGGAAAAGAAAAAAGAGAATCCTTTGAGGCATTCTCTTTTGTTCCTATGTTAGAAGGTAAAACTTCTAAATAAATAATGTTTTTCTTATTGTTGCATCTGATCCATTCCACCACTGCCTTCTTGCATCTTTGTACTTTTTCTTCTTAATAAGTTCACATCAAATTTACCAAATCGGTAAGAGAAGTTCAATCTAAAGAATTGTTGGTCTCTTGTTCTGATTACATTTTGAGTAAAGTATAAACTTTCTGAATAAGTCTGAATCACCCTGGTTTTAAAGATGTCACTTGCACTCAAAGTCAATGATGCAGTTTTACCACCTTTTAATGTCCAGTCTTTTCTAATAGCTAAGTCAAATTCATAGTTCGGTAAATTGTATCCTTGCGCAGTAGACTGTGGACCACCAAATCCGCCACCACCGCCGCCAAATCCGCCACCGCCTCTTCCACCACCACCACCTGAGTTACCACCTGGAGGCAGGATTGTCTTGGCTTGGTATTGACCACTGAATTGAAGTGATAAACCTTTTACAAGTTTAAAATTATTATTCATTTTGCTAAACCAGCTGGTTAAGTTGTTGTTCACATCTTGACCAGGAATGGACGCTTCAATTTCTGATCTAAATAAGTTAAAACTTAGATTAATATCCCACCATTTTGTAAGCGTGGTTTTATTACTTAATTCCAATCCATATACTTTTGAAGTGTTCGCATTGATGAATGAACTATAAAATGCGCTATCATTTGTAATTGGATTGATGTCTTTATAAATATAGTTTGTAATTAAGTCTGTGCTGTATTTATAATAAACAGTAGCCAACAAATTAGAACCTTTTTTATACACATTATTGTATGCCATTTCAAATGAATGCGTGAATTGTGGCTTTAAGTTTGGATTTCCAATCGCAATATTCAATGGATCTGAATAGTCTGGGAAAGGTTGTAATTGAAATGGATTGGGCGCATTGATTCTTTTAGAGTAATTAAATTGCACATCATTTTTGTCATTCAATTTGTAGCTAATAAAGGCACTTGGGAACAATGAGATAGGTAGCTTAATGATTGATTCCAATGAATCCTGTCCTTGCTTATTCAATACATTCACGATGTATTCTCTATTTTCAACCCTTAAACCAACCTGATAACTTAAATTATCTTTTTTTCCGCCAAAATTGGTATAGGCTGCTAAAACGCTTTCGTTAAACTTTAATTGATTACTGATACTGTTAATAA
>JBILIU010000148.1:0-2595 GCA_044368905.1 Sediminibacterium sp.
CCCTTTTATTGAAAGTATTTTTAGAAGAGTGAGTATTCAAAATCAAAGTATTGAGTTGGAATTTCAGGCGGTGACCATTGACCAAGCGAATGTGTACTTTAAGAGTATGTTATTGTACTCTGTTCAGAATGCCGAGGAAGAAACAATTAAAAAAGTCGCTTTTAAATTTATAAGCAATAAAGATTTGATGCAGGCACTTGTTAGAACAGTAGAGGGAAGTATTAGAGCCTATGTGGCTACAAAGCGTCAAGCAGAAGTATTAACGGCGCGCAGAGAGATTGTTGACTTTGTAAAAGAGCAAATTGATAATAGTTTAGAAGAGTGGGGATACCATTTACAAGACCTTCAAATTAATGATATCACTTTTGATCAAGTGGTGATGGAGAGTATGAGTAAGGTGGTTGCTAGTAATAATTTAAAAGCAGCTGCGGAAAACGAAGGCCAGGCTTTATTAATTACAAAAACAAAAGCTGCGGAAGCCGAGGGTAATTCAATCAAAATATCTGCCCAAGCAGAGAAGGAAGCAGCTCAGTTGAGAGGCCAAGGTGTTGCCCTATTCAGACAAGAAGTAGCTAAGGGTATGACAGAAGCTGCAGAAGAGATGAAACAAGCAAACTTAGATACCAATGTGATTTTGTTTAGTATGTGGACCGAAGCCATTAAGAACTTTGCAGAATATGGAAAAGGCAATGTGATATTTTTAGATGGTAGCCCAGAAGGCATGGATAAGACCATGAAACAAATGATGGGCTTGATTACTAAGAAAGAAATGGAACATTAATAAGTGGCGTGCAAAAAATAGGTAAAACTTATTCTTATCTTAATATGGCTGTAGTAGTAAATAGCATAAATTGTATATAATAAAACAATCCCTATGTCTTGGCGTAAATTTAATGGCGAAACACTCAACATACCAATAGAGGCACATTTAAGAAAATGTATTGAGGAAGAGACTGCAAAAAATGTAAAGCTCAAAGTCTATATTGGAACGGATAGTCAAGTAAAACAAGCTGTAACAGAATTTGCTACGGTCATTGTTTTTTTAAGAGAAAAAAATGGGGGGTTCATGTTTATTCATAATGAAAAAACAAATCAACCACTACACATAAAAGAAAGAATGTTACTTGAAGTGTCAAAGAGTGTAGAAATTGCTTATGCGCTTTGTGATTTATTTATAGAACACGATGTTGAAATGGAAGTGCATGCAGACATCAATACCAATAGCCAATTTAAAAGCAACGAAGCATTAAAAGATGCCATGGGCTATATTATGGGTATGGGTTTTGCATTTAAAGCAAAGCCAGACTCCTTTGCGAGTAGCTGTTGTGCAGATAAAGCGTTAAATTAATTATTATACGCCACCTGAAAATCTATCTTAACTAAGTTGTCAACTTTTACAAATAATAATCCTGGTCTTTCTACTTTATAGTCTTCTAATAAAACAGGAAGACTGCCTGTAAACAACCATCTACGATTATTCTTTTCTAGTTTTACTTTGGTCTCAATTATTTTCTCTACTCCATGAAATTGTAATTTACCTTTTACAAGTATGCCCTCTGGGGTATACTGCACACTACTACTGCTAAATATAATTCTTGGATAAGTCAAGCCGTCTAATACTTCCATCATATGACTGTCTCTGCTAGAGAGGCCACTATTAAAGGTTGCCACATTCACTACAATAGAAATTTGTTCGATTTCATTTTTTTGCTCATTCCACTTAGTGGCGACTTTTAAATCCTTACTTACCCCTTCCCAGTTATGTAATTTATGTTTCATCGAATAAGTGACCGATGAAGCAGTCGTTTCAAAACTTGGATTTTGAAAGAACATGGACACGATGAATGAAAATAGAACATGTAAAAGCATAATCTAAAATTTAATCACCACCATAGCTGCTGCTAAACTAATAAAACTAGTATAGGCTGCTGCACGATGATAAGGTTTAAGGGCATAGTTGTTTTCAATTTGAGTCCCTAGTATATTGGTTGCGAGCATGCCAGACATATGTGCAATCGCCAACCATTTATGTAATCGAATAGAAGTTAATTTTTTATCCCTTTTGAAAGTAGAAGGTGGCGTAAATAAACCATTGATGGCCGTGAACCCATAGGATAAATTGATTGCGGTACCTAGTTTCTCATGTGTTTCCTTAAGTTGATACGAACCTTTGTATAACTGGCTTCCAATAATACCTTGTGCTACCATTCCGCCTAATGTAACAAAGCCACCAATTTGATGTAATTGTAACATCTTTCTTCTTATCCTTAAATCAATCTTTCTTCTTTCAACTAAATCCTGGGTACTGCCATACCTATTTTTTAAAATGCCGTTATTGCCCCAAATCAATTGTTGGGTGAATAGCATTTTCTTGGGAGCAATCAATTGACTATCAATTTTTTCATCTACTAATAAAGTTTGTAAAAGCGAATCGGTTTGTGCTTGGACCGTATTAAGCGCACCAATAAAGAAGAGTAAAATAAATATCTTTTTCAAAGGTCTATAATTCAAATAGTTATGCATGTGGAAGTATTTTTTGGTTAACTATCTATTAATTTCTACAACAAAAGTACTTTAACCATTGTTATAATGTAG
>JBILIU010000149.1:0-2588 GCA_044368905.1 Sediminibacterium sp.
AGACTAAAGACTTTTTTCAAAACGTATTTGATGTAGTACGTTTAATTCCCAAGGGACGTGTGACAAGCTATGGCGCTATTGCAAAATATTTAGGCACAGGAGGAAGCTCAAGGATGGTGGGCTGGGCCATGAATGCATCGCATGGCGTAAAGCCTAAAGTACCCGCGCATAGAGTGGTGAATCGCAATGGTATGTTAAGTGGTAAAGCGCATTTTGAAACCCCCACTACTATGCAAACACTTTTAGAAAAGGAAAAAATAAAAGTCCAAAACGAAACTGTCTTGGACTTTGAAAAATTATTTTGGGATCCTATGAAGGAACTACAATTCTAATCTTTTATTCTACCATCCTAAAGGTATTTTATCTCTTATTAATCTATCTATAGTTTTAAGCAATATTAATTATAATACTGCTTAATCATCAAGTATACAATAGGACCAGTTACAGCCACATAAAACCAGATAGGCCATACTTTTTTAGCTAAATTTTTATGCGCTTCAAAATCACTGGTTAAAGCCCTGTATGCAGTCCACAATATGAATGGCAAGCTAGTTGCAGCGAGTACAATATGCGTGCCTAATAAAACTAAGTAGAAAGGGCGGGTATTTCCTAGTAAAGCTTTTTCAGCATCATCTACTACCCCATCCAAATTGGCATCACCAAATTTTGCTTCACCTGCTAATAAATGGTGTGCGATATAAGTCACTAAAAACAACAATGAAAAAACCATCGCAGTCATCATCAATGACTTATGCAAACTGTAATTTTTTTGCTTCACTGCTACCAAGCCAGCAACCAAAAGGACCGAAACACATGTATTCAACACCGCATTGATCAATGCAAAAATATGTTTGTCAAAAGGCAGTTCAAGTTCCAAAGTAAATTTGCTTAGAAAAGTCACCACCACAAATACCACCACAGAGAAAACGCCAATTAATATATAAGCTAACTTATCGTTCTTCTTTAATACAGGTTCTAACATACAGTTTTTATTTATTATTTAAAATATCCTTTATGATTCTGTAAGCCATTGTTGCAATAAACACAATCAAACCTACTCTAATTTCTTGTTTATACTTTGTTTTAAATTCATTCCAGTTCATACAATTAATATTAATTTTTTAATCTTGTCTTTGTGAAATAGTAAACAAAACTAGATACCATTAAAGCAATCACCAACCACAACCAACTTAAGTCCACAATATCTTGGAATACTTTACTCTTTTTAGTTTTGTCTTTCTCTAACATCAAGTAGCCCACGTCTTTAGCAAGCTTTAACATCGCTGCAGAATCTAGGCCATTGTAATAACCACGCACTTGCATTTTTTTGTCTATCAATACAAAGCGGCTTGTATGTACAAAATCTGGAGAGACTGGTTCTGTACTAAATTGATCCACCCTCATCTCCTCAAATGCAAACTTGTAAATAGAATCTCTACTTCCTGTCAACAACCACCAGTTGTCAGCAGACACACCCATTTTATTGGCGTATTCTCTGATCACTGGAACAGAGTCACGCTCTGGATCTACAGAAAAAGAAATGAATTGAATGAAATTCGTATCCAATACTTTTTTACGACTATTGCCTCCTCTTGTAAAGGACTGTTGCAATTTTGCCATATTCGTTGTTAGCTTTGGACAGATACTTCCACAGCTTGTAAAAAAGAAATCGGCAATAATAATCTTACCAGCATGTTGATACAAATTAACTGAATCCCCTAATTGATTCACCAAGCGAATGTCTTTGGTGGTATGCCAAATACTATCATCAATGGTCTTGCCTTTTTCAACATGGCTCACCACCGTATCCAATAAATAATGTCTTGGCATAGACACTGCAGTATCGCTTGCAGACTTAAGCCATAGATAACAACCAATAGGTATAACTAGTGCGATAAATAAACCGTATATAGATTTTTTAGACATGCTGATTATGGAGTTATAGGATGTAAAGTTACAACAAAAAACCACCCCAATTTGCTGGAGTGGTTTCGAATATCGTAAGAAATCAAGCCAGAAAAGGCAAAATTTCAAAACCAATAAGCTTTAAAGATTAGTGCTTTGCGTCTTCGTGCTTTGCAGAAGAATCATTACTGTGCGCTGCAGAATCAGTATGTGCTGCGCCAGCCGCGCCTGCTGCTTCATGTCCACCATCGTGTGATCCACCATGTGCTGGTTGCGCTACCTTAATAGTAGATTGCTCTTTAAAATAAGGATTATAGGTATTGCGTAAATTTCTGAAAGAATTGCCGTCTGCTAAAAACGCAACGATGAACCAGATGAATAAAGTAAGTGGCACCACAATGGTCATAATCAAGTTCTTTACTTCATGTTTTAAGTGCATAAAGTACGCCACGATGTAAAATGCTTTTGCCATCATCAAAATCACGATTGTACCCTTAATACCAAGCACCAAGGCTTTACTTTCCATTCCAATCATCCAGAAACCCAAGATCAATTCAACAATTGTTAAAACTGAAAGGATGATGGTAACTTTTTTAATTTCTGCAATAGCACCACCATCGTGCTCTGCGTGTGTATCATTTGTATGTGACATAGTTCGTTAATTCGTTAGTTAGTTCAAATTC
>JBILIU010000047.1:0-9799 GCA_044368905.1 Sediminibacterium sp.
ATAAAAAATGGTGGAAACTATTGTCTTTTATCTTGCTTTTGTACACTTGTACCTATGGTTTTTTGGTGAAAGTGCCTAAGTTAGATGACCGTATGCAGGAGTCCATTCGTAATTTCTTTTTTCATGTACCTATGTGGTTTGGCATGATGATTTTATTGTTTGTTTCCTTGGTGTATTCTATTAAATATTTAAGGTCATCCAATTTAGTGCACGATGTTTATGCACAAGCATACGCAGCAATGGGTTTAATTTTTGGTGTCTTAGGCATCATTACAGGCGCATTATGGGCCAATTATCAGTGGGGAAGTCCATGGGTAGGCGATCCAAAGCAAAACGGTGCCGCAATCGCATTACTCATTTACTTTGCCTATTTTGTTTTAAGAGGAAGTTTAGTGGATGCAGAAAAAAAAGCAAGACTTTCTGCAGTCTATAATATATTTTCATTTTTCATGTTATTTCCAACGCTTTGGATTTTACCAAGATTAACGGAGTCCTTGCATCCAGGAGGACAGGGAAGTGATGGGAATCCTGGTATCAATGGTAAAGACATGTCCGCGAACATGCGCACTGTATTTTATCCAGCAGTGATTGGTTGGACTTTATTAGGCGTTTGGATCACTACTTTAAAAATTCGTGTCCAAATGATTCAATTAAAAAAAGAAGGTATCTTGTAACCTACAATTATTAAATATATGTTAACCTTATTACAAGCACAACAAGCAGCATCACAAAGTATTATGTTGCAGAACGGAAAAATATTCTTAGTCATGACAGTGGTTTGCATTGTGCTTATTGGCCTTTTTTTATATGTCACTTCTATCGATAAAAAAATTAAACAACTAGAAAAATAAAAGTATATGTCAACAACATCAGATTACAGTTTTTTTCAGAGTGTAGAAAAAAGTTTCGACAAAGCATCTAAGTACACCAATTGGGAGACAGGATTGCTTGAACAAATTAAAGCTTGTAATAGTATTTATAGTATGCGTTTTCCAGTAAAAATGGACGATGGTAGAATTGAAGTGATTGAAGCATATAGAGTGCAACACTCTCAACATAAATCACCATGTAAAGGTGGTATCCGATTTAGCCTTGCTGTAAATCAAGATGAAGTGATGGCATTGGCCGCTTTGATGACCTACAAATGTGCTATTGTGAATGTGCCATTTGGTGGAGGTAAAGGTGGTATTAAAATTAGTCCAAGATCTTTGAGTGCTTATGAATTAGAAAAAATCACAAGAAGGTATACTGCAGAATT
This sequence comes from Sediminibacterium sp., assembly GCA_044368905.1. Taxonomy (GTDB): domain Bacteria; phylum Bacteroidota; class Bacteroidia; order Chitinophagales; family Chitinophagaceae; genus Sediminibacterium. Next base: position 1,259 of record JBILIU010000047.1, read on the forward strand.
AGTAAAGAAAAATTTTATTGGTCCTGGTATTGATGTACCTGCTCCAGATTACGGAACAGGAGAGCGTGAAATGGCTTGGATTGTAGATACGTATCAATCATTAAAACCAGGCGAGATTGATGCAGCTGGTTGTGTTACTGGTAAGCCAGTATCATTGGGTGGTGTGAGAGGTCGTAAAGAAGCCACAGGATTGGGTGTTTTTTATGGTGTGAGAGAAGTATGTTTGATGGAAGATGTGATGAAAAAATTAGGATTAACTGTAGGTATTGAAAATAAGCGTGTGATTGTACAAGGTTTAGGGAACGTGGGTTATTTCTCTGCAAAATTCTTCAGAACAAATGGTGCCAAAGTAGTTGCTATCGCTGAATTTGAAGGGGCTATCTACTGTGCTGATGGATTAGATGAGGAAGCAGTTTTCCAACACAGAAAAACAACAGGCAGTATTTTAAATTTCCCAGGTGCTACCAATATTGAAAAGAGTTCAGATGCATTGGAAATGGAATGTGATATCTTAATTCCTGCAGCTTTAGAAAATGTCATTGATAAAAACAATGCGCCTAATATAAAAGCGAAGATTATTGGTGAAGCAGCAAATGGACCTTTAACACCAGAAGCGGATGATATTTTATCAAAGAAAGGCATATTAGTGATTCCAGATATGTACTTAAATGCGGGTGGTGTAACAGTATCTTATTTTGAGTGGTTGAAAAACTTAAGCCACGTTAGATATGGTCGTTTAGAAAAACGCTTTACAGAAAACGCCAATATCAATATTATTAATCAGATTGAAGAGTTAACAGGTAAGAAGGTGAGTGCGACTGAAAGAGCTGTGATTGCGCATGGTCCTGATGAAATTGACTTAGTGCATAGTGGATTAGAAGAAACCATGATCACTGCAACAAGAGAAATTATGGAAATATGGAATGCAAATCCTGCAATTCCAGATATGAGAACTGCGGCATATGTTTGTGCAATTAATAAGGTAGCACATTCTTATACCGAATTAGGCATCTTCCCTTAATCTTTTTTAAGGGTTAGGGTCAATATAATTGGGGAACTGATGCAAGCTATGCAGGTTCCCCATTTTTATTTCTGCACCAATCGTTTGATGTCCATTAGAAGCGATTAAAAATCTGGCATCCAAAACTTGTTGGTATTGTAATAATTGAAGAATTGTTTTTTCATCGAGGGATGTATTCCCTTCCTTACACTCGATAATCATCCATGCTGTTGTTCCATGATAAACGAGGATGTCAAATCGTTTATTCAATGTTCCCAATTGAATTGTTTTTTCAATTGCAATAAGTTCAAGGGGGTATTTACAAACTTGAATCAGGTATTGTAAAATATTTTGCCTAACCCATTCTTCTGGGGTCAATACCACCCATTTTTTTCTGCAAGGATCAAAGATTTGGTCTTTTCCTCCAATTGATTGGACTTTAAAGTCATAAGATGGAAAATCAACTAAAATCATGAATTAAAAAAAATAGATTATTTTTATAAAAGTATCAGATCAAAGATAAGCTTATGAAAACAAAAGAAGAAATTGTAGAAAACTGGTTACCTAGGTATACTGGAGCAAGTTTAGATCAATTTGGTAAATATATCCTTTTGACCAATTTCAGCAATTATGTGAAAATGTTTGCAGAAAAACATCAGGTTGAAATCATTGGCAAAGATCGTCCGATGCAATGCGCAACAGCAGAAGGCATCACCATTATTAATTTTGGGATGGGCAGTCCTGGTGCTGCAACAGTGATGGATTTATTAACTGCAATACAACCCGAGGCTGTTTTGTTTTTAGGGAAATGCGGAGGTTTAAAGAAAAGAAATAAAGTAGGTGATTTAATTTTACCAATCGCAGCATTAAGAGGAGAGGGAACTTCCAATGATTATTTCCCACCTGAAGTGCCAGCCTTACCTGCCTTTGCTTTACAAAAAGCAATTTCAACAACCATTAGAGATAACAATGTAGATTATTGGACTGGAACAGTATACACGACCAACCGAAGAGTATGGGAGCATGATGAAGAATTTAAAAGCTACTTGACTAAAGTAAGGGCTTACGCCATTGATATGGAAACTGCTACTATTTTTACTGTTGGATTTTACAATAAGATTCCAACTGGCGCATTATTATTGGTGAGTGATTCTCCAATGGTGCCGGAAGGTGTAAAAACAGAAGCGAGTGATAGTATCGTCACTGCTGAATTTGTGGATCGCCATTTGTCAATTGGTATTGAATCATTGAAACAATTGATCAACGACGGATTGACCGTGAGACATTTGCAATTCTAATTTGTGCTTAGGGATGGTTTAGTCTTTCCACAAGAAAGGGAAAAGAATGTATGCAAGTGCGATAATCATGATGTCAAATCCAACCAATAAACCAACCAGTTGAGGTAAGCCGTTTTGCACAATATCAGAAAAAGCAATATTCGCAATTTTCATCAATAAGAGTAGTTGAGGTATAATCAATGGAAATCCTAAGATGGCCATGATGGCGGAAGGTTGTTGTGCTTTTGCAGCGATAGCAGCTAAAAAGCTAAATACCAAACTCAAACTTATTCCACCCAAACAACTTATTCCAAAGAATAATACAATATGTGTCAAAGGATTGCCTAGTAACACCATGAATAGCATCAAACTCAAAGCACTCATGATGCACATGAGTAAACTATTGAAAATGAGTTTTGATAAAATAAAATTAACGGGGCTAACAATCGAATAAAAATAAAGCATCCTTCCTCTCCCTTCTTGTAAGAAACTTCTTGCCACGGCATTGATACAAATAAATAGTAAAGTAATCCAATAAAGTCCATTCCATACTTTATCTTCTGGAAGACCCATAGTTAAGTAAATAACAAAAGTGGTAGAGGCTAAATAAATCAAGATGCCAAAAAAAGTATACTGCTGTCTCCATTCTAGCAGTAAATCTTTTTTAAGAAGCGTGGTGATATTTTTAAGCGATTCTTTCATTCGGCGGATAGGCTTATTTTGTTGCGCAGATTCTACATCTAGGCTCGTAATTATTTTTTTCACCCAATACAACAGTACCTTCTTCTTCGCTCGTTCTATAAGATACATTGGCTAAATGGCCACATTGCACGCAAATGGCATGTAGTTTGGTGATGAAATCAGCGATGGCTAAAAGTTGTGGCATTGGTCCGAATGGCTTACCTAAATAATCCATATCTAAGCCAGCAACAATAACACGTTTACCTTGCATGATGAGTGTTTCACAAACAGCAATAATTTCATGATCAAAAAACTGTGCTTCGTCAATACCTACTACATCCGCATCTGCTACATGTAATAAAATATTTTTTGCAAAGTCAATTGGAATGGAAGGAACGGAGTTGGCATCATGACTCACCACTTTTTCTTTATCATACCTGGTATCGGTCGCTGGTTTGTAAATGACTACTTTTAAATTTGCTATTTGAGCTCTTTTAAGTCTTCTAATTAACTCTTCGGTTTTGCCGCTAAACATGCTGCCACAAACGACCTCAAGCCATCCTCTTTTTTCTTTTGAAAAGTTTTGTTCAATAAACATAGACAATAATGCAATTTCTTTTTCGTTCTTAAATAAATCCTTATTCTTTAATTCCTTCAAAAGTAGACATTCCTATGGAAAGAGTTGCCGCTTTGGTTGAAAAATTAACCACACAATTGGCCGAAAAGGCAGACAAAAGCCAATTAAAACAGACGGCCGTCCAATTGCTAGCAGCCTTATCAGAAACGGATCAATTTAACAATCTTCCAAATAATGTTTCAGTGATGATTCCAGGAGGCGAAGAAGTTAAAGAAGTAATTGATAGTCCTATCCCAGAAATTCAACCTGTCGAAGTTAGGATTCCTAGTTTACCAAAATTAGAATCTGTTGAACCTATAGTTCCTATCGTACCTAACACTATTACGAAAACAGAACTCCAGGAAAAATTAGCACTAGAACCCATCAAAGACTTAAAAGCGGCCATTGGAATCAACGATAAATTTCAGTTTATAGCATCCCTTTTTGGCGGAGATGAAAAAGTATTTGAGCAGGCCATTAAAACCATCAATGGATTTAAAATTTATGCCGAAGCACAATTTTGGATCAAATCTAATTTAAGGGAACAAAATAAATGGGACGAAATGGATGAAGTGGTTAAAGCTTTTGATCTATTGGTGAAACGTAGATTTGCTTAATATATTCAATTGTTTTTTGGGTAGCACCTGCATGAACTTGCACATACTTTAGTGCTGCATCTCCAGTAGCTTTTGAAAAACTAGCATCATTCAATAGTTGATTGATTGTTCCATTTAAAGTGCTTGCATCCTTTATTTTAATACCGCCATGTCCGTTGCGAAGTCCAATTGCTTCGGGGTATTTTAAATCATTTGGTCCCCAAAGTACAGGCTTGCCAAATACTGCGGCTTCAAGCACATTATGGATGCCATCCTTTGTGAAACCTCCACCTATATAGGCAATATCGGCGTATTGATATAATTGACTTAATAAACCAATCTGGTCAACAATCAAGACCAATGGCTTTCCCGTTGAATTTGATTGAGTCAACCATTCGGATAAACAAATCGAATTTGTAAAATGAGATTGACAAGCTTTGATGGATGCTGTATCTACATTGTGCGGTACAATGATCCAATTACATTGCTCCAATTGATCACATTGCTCCGAAACGGGTCCAATAATTTTATGGTCATCTTCCCAAGTACTTCCTGTAACAATTATTTTACCATCTGCTAATTTGGGTACCCAATCAATAGCAATTTTATTTGCAGCAATATCCAGCACACGATCAAAACGGGTATCACCACTGATATGCAAATGTGTATCCTTTAATAGAGGGGCAATTAAATTTTTTGAATGGACATCTTGCACTAAGATACCAGTGAATAATTGCAAGATGGTACGATAAAATCCACCATAGAATTTAAAAAATATTTGATCTGGTCTAAATATTGCAGCAGCTAAAAAAGCAGGTATTTTATTTTCAGCAGCTAGTTTTAAATAATAGTACCAAAATTCATATTTGATAAATACAATACATTTTGGTTGCACCATTTCCATCCACCTAGTTGCAGCAGTAGGACCATCCATCGGTAAATAAGAAACAAAGTCAACATCTGGGTGATGCTTTCGGTGTAAGTAACCAGAAGGGGAAAAAAAGGTCACCCATATTTGATGGGTCGGATAGGTTTTTTTTAAGGCACTAATGATAGGGAAGCCTTGTTCAAATTCGCCATAAGAGGCACAGTGGACCCAAATAATGGGCCCCTTGATTTGACTGCAAAAAACGCCTACTTCATCCCAAACCTTTTGCTGCCCTGCAACCCAATGTTTTGCCTTCTCATTAAATGGACTAATGAGCTTAGCTAGCAATGGATAAAACAATAAAAAAAGTCGATATAGTATCATAAAAATAGGCTAATGCAAAGATGGGATACAAAGGGGGTATTTCCACCATTTTGGCCATTTTATTGTAATTTTGGCAAAATTCATTGGATGCGAAAAATACAAATGGTAGATACAAAAAATCAGTATCTAGCCATCAAAGAAGAGGTAGACTTAGCCATACAAAACGTATTGGATACTGCTGCATATATTAATGGCAAAGCAGTACAAGATTTTTCAAAAAATTTAGGGGAATATTTAGGGGTGCAACATGTGGTGCCTTGTGCCAATGGAACAGATGCACTTCAGATAGCGATGATGGCATTGGACTTACAGCCAGGGGATGAGGTCATCACGCCTTCATTTACTTATATCGCCACCACCGAAGTAGTGGCTTTATTAAAATTGACGCCTGTTTTTGTAGATGTAGACCCTGTTACTTATTGCATGGATATAGAAAGCTTGAAAAAAGCGATCACACCAAAAACAAAAGCGATAGTGCCTGTGCATTTATATGGTCATTCAGCACCAATGGAAGCGATTTTGGAGGTTGCCAAGCAACATAATTTATATGTCATTGAGGACAATGCGCAAGCGATAGGCGCAGACTATACTTTCTCTGACGGTACGGTTAAAAAAACAGGTACGATGGGTCATATAGGTGCCACTTCTTTTTATCCAAGTAAAAATTTAGGCGCATTTGGAGATGGAGGTGCTATTTTTTCCAATGACAAAGTATTGGCAGATAAAATGGCCATGATTGCCAATCACGGACAATCTGCACGTTATTATCATGATGTAGTAGGTTGTAATTCAAGATTGGATTCTATACAAGCTGCAATCTTAAATATTAAATTGGCAAAATTAGATACCTACAATAAAGCGAGACAAGCTGTTGCAGCTTATTACACGAAAGCATTTGCTGGTATCGATGCGATTGTGACTCCAGCTACTGCAAATTATAGTACACATGTGTTTCATCAATACACTATACAGTTGAAAGGAGTAGACAGGGAAAAATTCATTGCACATTTAGCAGTTAAAGAAATTCCTTGTATGATTTATTATCCTGTTCCAGGACATCTTCAAAAAATGTTTACATCAGGACAACAACATCAATGGGATTTAAAAATAACGGATCAATTAACACCATGCGTTTGTTCTTTACCTATTCATACAGAAATGGATGAAGCGCAATTAAAATATATTACAGAAGGGGTTCAATCTTTTTTTAATTCATTAGGCTAAAATAATTATCAATGAAAATAGCAGTAGTAGGCACAGGATACGTAGGATTGGTTACAGGAACTTGTTTCGCAGAGACGGGTAATAAAGTGACTTGCGTGGACATTGATATAGCGAAAGTAGAAAAACTAAGCGCTGGTCAAATCACGATATACGAACCAGGATTAGAGAAAATATTTTTAAGAAATATCAAAGAAGAGCGTCTAAGATTCACGACTGGGCTAGAGGAAGCGATTGAAGATGCAGAGATTATATTTTTAGCATTACCTACACCGCCGGGTGCGGATGGTAGTGCGGATTTAAAATATGTATTGGGTGTTGCAGATCATTTAGGCAAGATTTTAAAAGGCTATAAAGTCATTGTCAACAAGAGCACGGTACCAGTGGGGACTGCAGATAAAGTAAGCGCAGCGATTGCAAAAAATTACATCGGCGAATACGATGTAGTAAGCAACCCTGAGTTTTTAAGAGAAGGTGTTGCGGTGGATGATTTTATGAAGCCAGACAGGGTAGTGGTGGGTACAAGATCAGATAGAGCTAAAAAATTAATGAGTGATTTATACGCGCCATTTGTTAGACAGGGCAATCCAGTGATCTTTATGGATGAGCGTAGTTCTGAATTAACCAAGTATGCTGCAAATTCTTTCTTAGCCACCAAGATCTCTTTCATGAACGAGATTGCTCAATTGTGTGAGCGCATGGGTGCGGATGTGGATATGGTAAGAAGAGGGATTGGATCGGATGACAGAATCGGTAAACGATTTTTATTCCCAGGCATTGGTTATGGTGGAAGCTGTTTTCCAAAAGATGTACAAGCATTAATCATGTCATCGGATGAAGTGAAATATGAATTTGAGATTTTAAAAGCAGTAGAAAAAGTAAATGTCAATCAAAAACTACATTTAGTAGAAAAGATCAAGGCTTATTATAATGAGAACTTACAAGGCAAGCATTTTGCATTATGGGGCTTAGCGTTTAAGCCTAATACAGACGATATTAGAGAAGCACCAGCACTCAGTATCATTGATGCATTAACGGCAGCAGGCGCCACTGTGACGGCTTATGATCCAGAAGCCATGCCGAATGTAAAAGGACAGATAGGTGACAAGATACAATACGCTGCGAACCAGTATGAAGCATTGCAAAATGCAGCAGCATTGATTATAGCGACAGAGTGGAGTGAGTTTAGAACGCCCGATTTTGAGCGCATGGAAAAAGAGATCAAGCACAAGATCATTTTTGATGGCAGAAACTTATTTGATGTAGCCAAGATGAAGGACTTAGGGTATCATTACGAAAGTATCGGAAGAGCAAACGCCTAAAAATAAATTATGAGTCAGAAAAGAATATTAATAACAGGCGCTGCCGGATTTTTAGGATCGCATTTATGTGATCGTTTTATTAAAGAAGGCTACTATGTGATTGCAATGGATAATTTGATCACAGGAGACATGATGAATATTGAGCATCTAAGCTCCAATCCGAATTTTGAATTCATCCACCATGATATCACCACCTTCATTGATATAAAAGGCGACCTAGATTATATTTTACATTTTGCATCCCCTGCAAGTCCGATTGATTATTTAAAAATCCCTATTCAAACTTTGAAAGTGGGTGCGATGGGTACACATAATTGTTTAGGCTTAGCTAAAGCAAAAGGTGCAAGAATACTCGTTGCAAGTACAAGCGAAGTGTATGGAGATCCACTCGTGCATCCACAAACCGAGGAGTACTGGGGCAACGTAAATCCAGTGGGTCCAAGAGGGGTCTATGACGAAGCAAAACGTTATATGGAATCCATCACCATGGCTTATCACACTTTCCATCATGTAGAAACAAGAATCATCCGCATCTTCAATACCTATGGTCCTAGAATGCGATTAAACGATGGACGT
>JBILIU010000150.1:0-2552 GCA_044368905.1 Sediminibacterium sp.
AATGCAAATAGAGACCAACACCAATTAGGTGTAAATGGATCTTTTGATGTTGGTAAAAAATTAACAGTATCAACTGATATCACTTATACTACAGCTTATACAAAAGGTGCGCCAACAGAAGGTTATGATTTAAGTGGATTAAACGTAACACAAAACTTCAACCAATGGTTCCAAAGACAATTGGATATGGAGCGTATGAAACAATATCGTGAAGCTGATGGTAGTTTAAATTCTTGGAACATTGGTGACCCTAATGCAACAGGTGATTTTGCTACTTATGGTATTCCTCAATATTGGGACAACCCTTATTTTGTAGTTGCTGAAAATTTCAAAACACAAAAGTTGAATAGAATTGTTGGTAATGTTGGATTAAACTATAAGTTTAATAGTCATTTAAGCATTCAGTCAAACGCAAGAATGAATACTTATTCCAATGAAAATGATGCAAGAATGGCTACAGGTTCATTGACATTGCCTTATTATACTCAATTGCAGAATCAATACAAAGAGATGAACTATGAAACTAATATAGTTTACAAAAACAAATTTGGTGATTTCTCTGTAGATGGATTAGCAGGAGGTAATATTAGAAGAAATAGTTATAGTCAAATGTCATTAGCTACTCAAGGTGGATTGAGTTCTCCTAACTATTTTGATATTGCAGCTTCAGTTTCTCGTCCAAGTTTTTCTAGAAGCTATGAGAAGAAGATTGTAAACTCTGTTTATGGTAAAGCTTCTTTTGGTTATAGAGACTTCTTATATGTAGAGGGAACCATTCGTAATGATTGGTCATCTGCTTTGCCAGTAGAAAATAATTCTTATTTGTACCCTTCTGTGAGTTCAAGTTTCATTTTCACAGAGTTCTTGAAAACAAATTGGTTGAGCTATGGTAAATTACGTGCTTCTTATGCGAGCGTGGGTTCTGATTTAGGAGCACACTCTTTAGATTTAGCAATCAATAATGGAAATTTCTACGGAAGTAATGCTTCTGTAACAATCGGTAACCAATTTAAAGGAGGCGGTATCCGTCCTGCTTTAACAAAGGCTTACGAGGTTGGTTTAGAGTTGAAATTATTTAGAAAGATTGGATTTGATGTGACTGTTTACCAAAACAACAACACAGACCAAATCTTAGGTGTAGATGTATCTCCTGGAAGTGGATTCTCAACAGCTCAGATCAACGCTGGTAACATCGTAAGTCAGGGTATTGAGGTTTCAATCAATGGTAAGCCAGTTGAAACAAAGAACTTCGTTTGGGAAACTAGTATTAACTGGGCTAAGAATCAAAACGAAATTAAAGAGTTAGCGCCTGGTATCAATACTTACTTGTATGCTACTAACAGATATGATACTCGACTAGAGCATAGAGTTGGTGGTCAATGGGGTACTTATTATGGTAGAAAGTGGAGAAAAGATCCAGCTACTGGACAAAATTTAATTGATGCTACTGGTCAACCTTTGTATGATATCAACCAAGAAATTGGTACAGTATTACCAAAATGGACTGGAGGTTTATTCAATACATTCCGTTATAAGAATATTGATTTAGCATTCTCTATCGACTTCCAAAGTGGAGGTTTATTCTATTCTGAAACTAGAAACTTTAACACTGGTGCTGGTTTGTCTCAAGAAACAGTTGGTATAAATGATAAAGGTTTCGATTGGAGAGATTATCCAGGAACTTATGCAACTGCTACCGGTAATGCTGGTAATGGTGGTATTCGTATCCCAGGTATTTTTGCAAATGGCGCCTTGGCAGGAAAAGAGAACAATAGATATATTTCTGCTCGTGCTTACTGGTACACTGCACGTCAACGTGACGCTAGCAATGTATTATTAGATGCATCATATATTAAATTACGTGAAGTAAGATTAGGATATAATTTTCCAACTTCTATGTTGAAAAAAGTACCATTTGCTAAAACTGCAAATCTTGGATTTATCGTGCAAAATGCATGGTTGATCTGGGCTACAACAAAGCAATGGGGTATTGATCCATCTGAGTTAGAAGTGTTCTATAGAGAAGGCGGACAGCTTTCTTCTACACGCCAACTTGGAGTTAACTTACGTGTAACGTTCTAATGCATAATTAGTACAAAACTTTTAAAAATAATAATGATGAAAAAAATATTAATTCTTATCGTAGTCCTGGCTACAATGCAGAGTTGTAATAAGTTTGGTGATACCAACGTGTCTCCAACACTTCTTACACAAGCATCTACAAGTGCATTGCTTACTAATTCTCAGCAAGCGATGAAATCTGTTATGTACAATAACAGATTAGCTAACTTATATGTACAACATTTATCTGAAGGACCTTATCCCGCTTCTTCATTGTATAGTGACCGTAACGCAAGTTTTGGTTCATGGTATACTGGTCCATTGTATGATTTACAGACAATTATTAACTATAACAATGCAGGTTCTTCTACAACAATTGGAAATGGCTCTAAAGCCAACCAAATTGCTGCAGCAAGAATCATGAAGGCGTTTTACTTTTTAAGAATGACAGATATCTGGGGTGATATCCCTTATTCTGAAGCATTAAAAGG
>JBILIU010000049.1:0-9588 GCA_044368905.1 Sediminibacterium sp.
TTTCGCCTTTGATTTTTAAAATAGCCAATGCTTCCTGATACAAAGCCAGTAAGGCTTGTGGCTTAAGGCGAAATAAATTATATAAATGAAATATATCAAAAACTAGAAAGTGCATTTGCTGTTGACCGATCTTACTTAAGCCACCATTGCTTTGTAAAAATGGACTAACACTACCCGGTTCTAACCCAACGGCAGCCACCATACCCTTGAAGGGTTGAATGGTTTTTAATTTTATTAAGTTGTGTGTTGCAATAAAGCTTCCTTCAAATTGTTCGTTTAAGTAAATCAATCGCAACTTGCCTTTTGCTTTTAAGGAAGTACTTGATTCAATAAACAATTGCATGTCATTAGAAGCGCCCGTCTTGGCTTCACTTCTATTGATTTTACTATTATTCACTTTACTAGGCTTATTCAGTTCTTTTTCTATATTTTGCTTCGATGCAGGCATGTCATGATTGATTTTAATTCATTCGTTAAATCAGACCAAGAAAAAGGATAAAGGAGATTACGTTTTGGATTTGACAGTAAGTCCTCATCGATTTTACCACCGCGGAGTTCGACTCTCTCGGTTGGCAGCCATTGAAGGCTTCTTGATGATGGGACAAAGATACAAAATAAATAAAAGCGAACCGAATTTATTCGGTTCGCTTTTATCATTCGGCCCTAAAAGAGTCACCTACCACTTCAAATGACTGATGACATGACGCATGGCCCATAGGTAGAAGAAAGGTGCACTGGATATAATTGGAATCATAAAATAAAAAGAATATTTCAGTAAAAAAAAGGGGCTTCTAGGGTGACCTTCTAAATTGTAAATTCCACGAAACAATAAAACTAAGATTAACATGTAGACGGGCAAAATTGAAAAGAAGAAGTAGAAAAAATGATATCCGTTTTTAAATATATCTTTAGAAGAATTAGCAAACATCACATTAATCATACATATTACATAAAATAAAAAAAATGTCTTAAAACGTAAATTTTGTATGTAGTTTTTAAAATTTTTCATATGAAGATTTTTAATTTCCATTTTTTTTGAGAATACAAGCTTTATAATTCAATGCACAAACTTTTTGATCATTCATGTATAAAATTACTGCTACTATATAACCTGTTGTACCAGCTAAATAACCACCATAAAATGCTCCACCAGTTGCTCCAATCAAATTGCCAATACCAGGAACATAAGTTCCTATAGCAAATCCAGCAGTTCCACCAGCTAACATTCCACCACCAAAATAAAATACATAATTTTTTATATATTGTGATTTTGCTTCAATTAGACAATTTTGATACTCAAAACAACAAGATTCAGTACATCCAGGGCCAGCTCCAGCACCTCCACCACCATCCATATCCAAATCCATTTCTAAATTTGCAATTTGCGAATAATAATGAAACTGTGCTAAAATCCAATCTGCATTGTCTTGCCAGAGCCCAGTACTAACTCTTTGACTGGCTTTTTCGAGCGTAGTAATTTTATTTTTTAAAAATGTATTTCTTGCTTCATTCAACTGATTCATTTTTGCTTTTGAAAGGACTGTGTCCTTACCAAGAAAGGTCTTCTTTAATTCTCCAGAATTCGTACTGATTATATTTGACGCTTTTTGTAAATCAGCGAAACTTTTAAAGTGATACAATTCAATTAATTCTTTTTGAGTGACTAGGCTTGTAGGATTTTGATTGATTGCAATCATTAATCTTGCAGCTTCCTCATTGATCTCTGCTTTGGTTCTTTTGTCTTTGTATACGATTTGTAAATACAAAGGGTCAAATCTCGCAATCGTTTCATTCAATTCGTCAAAGAGCGGTGCCGATAGTGGCGCAGGCAAATTTTGTTCTGGAGGATCATTTACTGGACCTAGCTCATCTTTTTTTGAACAAGCGTTTAGAAAGAGCAATGACAGTAATAAAATTTTTGTTAACAGTGATGATTTTTTCATGCTATTATTTTTTTACACTTACACTGAATTGTATAAGTTGATAGCATTAAAATAAAAAATCAATGAACTGCTTTACTGCGTAAAAATACGCACAAAAATATCAGTTAAAAAAATAGATTTAAATATAGGACATAAGCTAATAATCAATGCTGTAAAGCATCCTAGACTTAGAAGATAGTCTATGTATATCCTTGTTATTTCACAAAAAATACTGCGGGAACTGGTCTTTGTCCAGTTGGATCGGATGGCTTGATGGTTTCTTTACCATTGATCAATAAACAACTACTTCCGCCGCCATCTAAATTAATGGCTTCTACAGCGCCAAGGTCTATAAATATTTGTGCGGTCTCTGTGAGCGTAGTACCCACTGCAATATTTTTCATACGCCCTTGTACTGCTAATAAAATTAAATAGCCGTCTTTCGTATAGCCCATTGCGGTACGTGGATGATGGTCTGCTATCGCTTTACCTGCAAATTTCTTTTCTTCATTGTTTGAAATAAAAATAGCGCCGTCTTTCACCAATACTGGTCCTCCACCAACTGCCCAATCTAATTTCCATTTTTTTAATTTTGAAACCGCATCCTCGTTCAATGCTAATTTTGCATTTTTATTTTTGATTGGTGTCATTGGATTTTGTTGGAATAAAACATGCTTACTATTAGAATCAGTATAGGTATAAGCAATATCCATCTTGCCATTTTTTTGCATGCCCATTGCAGAATTCAAGACATGTGTATAGGTTAAAGTATCTTTTCCCTTACCCTCTATATCTTGTTTATTCAATGCCAGTAGACTTCCACGATGGACTAATACATTTAAATTGGAGTTGTTTTTAAATTCAAAAAAAGAAGCGTTCATCACAACAGCTGGCTGGACCAATCGCTCATAAAAAGCAGATGGGGTTAAGCGTCTGTATAAAGTAGTGTCCACCCCCATTTGAATATTGGATGTATTGGTATTGATGAGCACATAATAGGCTTTAAAAGCGCTGTCATTTAAAGTGCTAGATGTGGATTCAAATACCTGAATTGCATTTGTCTTTAAATCAAAACTGGTTGAGACATTCTTCCACTGTAGTTCTTGTGCCATAGCTGGCAATGATAGGAAGGAGTAGCAAATAGAAATGATTAAAAATGTGGGATGAAAAATGGATTTAAGGTATTTCATATTAGGTTTAATAGGATTGATAGGTTTTAAAGCTAGCGCCCTAAAGTTAAGGCTTCTATTTAAAATAGAGCAAGCACAAAAAGGCCTCCCATTGCTGGGAGGCCTTTGATTCAAATCTTTCTAAAAATAGTCGTTGACTACTTTGTAGAGAACCACATTTCTTTAGTGTGGTAATCTATTGTAGTTGCACCAATTCTTGTTAACTCATTGATGTTCCAAACATACTCAGAGTTAAATCTTGGACGCATTCTGTATGCCATTTTGCCACCATTGTCTTGGAACAAGTCTGCTGCTGCAGGAAGCGTAAAGCCTGTGTACACTTGTACACCAGTTGCATCCTTGTCTGTATAATGGTACCTGCGCATATCTACCCAAGTTTCAAAAGTACCATGTCCCCATAGGGCAATGTATTTTTGTAACATAATCATTGGTAATGTTAAGCTTGTTGCACTTGCAGGAACCACTGCTGTATTTGCTAAGAAAGCATCTCTTTTAGCAGCAGTTAATACATCTGCAGTTGCCACATTCGTATTATAGTTCGCGATTAATAAATCAAAGTGCTTTGAGATACCCTCTTTATAAGCAGCTAAAGCCGTTGCTTTATCTCCTTTAATGAAAGCAGCTTCAGCGCGAATAAACGCCATTTCGGTAGCAGTCATAACAGGGAAAGGTGCACTATTTCTAAATATAAAGCGACAATTCACGTCTGTTGCAGGCGCTGTGTTATTTGTTCCTGTTGCTTGAGAAACGCCATGAAAGCTTTCAGGACGATCCGCGGCAGCCAAAACTAATTGTCCTTTCACTGGCTCAACACCTTTGAAAGTACCATTCGTATTTTTTCTTAATAAATAAATTGCTCTTGGATCTGCCACACCGCTAAATGCAGGGTTTAAGCCACTCATTAAATCGGCAATAAATGCAGATTGTCTGATGGCAGTTGGAGTCCCTACAGTTGCTCCACCTAAGTTATTTCTGAAAGGTCCAAAGAAATTATTAGTTGCACTCACAGTTGTTGCAGCAAATTTCACTAATGCATCATCTGAAGTTTCTTTCATTGCAAGATTCGTATAATACAATACTGAATCTGCTTTGTAGATGGACTTGTTTGTTAAGTGATGATGTGTTCTAGCCAATACGCCATATACAAATTTCTTCCACTTAGCTACATTGCCGCCATACAAGAAAGCATCACCCTTAGCCAATGCTGCTTGACTTCCATTCTCGCCTGTTTTATTTAATAAATCCAGTGCTTCAAAAGAAAGTTTTCTTGCATGCATGTACACTTCTTCTTGAGTGTCATACTTAAATGTAATTAAGTCTGTATTGAAAGCGTCTTTCAAAATAACTTCACCATGGTAATCGGTTAATGTTAACCAACTCCAAGCAAAAATTGCTTTTCCAGCACCAGCTAATTCCCATTGCTTGTTTTCCAAAGCCCATTCAATTAATTTAACATTATTTTGTCCAATATCATAATAATGAGAGCGCCAGAAAGACTGCGCAACGTCAGCATTGGTATGACCCATTCTATCAAAGTTACTTTGCGTTCCAGCAAAAGCAAAGTTTTGAACATATGCGCCAATGTATCTAAGATCATGCATTGGTCCATGTCCACCATAGTTTCCAGCCATTGATGCAACAATCTGAGGCATTAAAGTTTCTGGAGCCACCTTCACATCATAGTTCGGGTTTTTATAAGCCTCGTCTATTTTTTTAGAACAAGACGCCACTAAAACAATCAAAGCGCTTAGTACTAAAAGATTTTTAAAATTATATTTCATAAATAAAAGTTTTTATTGATTAAAAAGAAGCTCTAAATCCAAAGTTGAAGCTAACAGGTGCGCCCATGTTTCCATAGTCAAAACCAAATCCACTAACACCACGGCTAGCAGAAGTTGTTGCGCCCACTGCAGGATCAGCTCCTCTATAATTGGAAATCAGAATTAAATCATTAATCGTTAAAAATACATTTAATGTTTTAGCTAATTTATTAACATCACCCTTTAATAATTTCTTTATGTTGTAGTTAAAAGAAAGATCTCTTAATCTAAACCAGTTCACATCTTTTTCGATAAATGCTTCTTCTGGCATGGTTGTATAAAATAAAGAATTAGTTTCTGGAGTGATTGAAATATTGTTTAGCGTTGGCGTAGTCGTATTTTCTTTTCCGTCTCTTAAAACACCAGGCACAACTCTTGCAACACCTCTGTCTTTAGTAAGTGAACTTCTACCAATTACAGTTAAATATCTTTCGGTCGCATTGAAGATATCACCACCCACTTTAACATCCCATAAGAAAGAGATTCTTAAATCTTTGTACGTGATATTATTTAACCAACCCAATGTGAAGTCTGGGTTACGATCCCCTCTAACTTTAAAGTTGGCGTCAATCAAAGGCAAACCAGAAGTTGGATTGATTAAGATTTGACCAGCATTGTTTCTTAAATAACCATGAGAAGTAATTGTTGTTGTTGGACCACCGTTGGCCAAACCACCTCTTGCATTACCATATACCCATGTATCAGAAATATAAAATTCTGGAACGTTAGAAGGTAATGAAGTCACCTTATTACGCATTCTATTAAAGTTGAAACGTGTGTTCCAAGAAAAATTCTTGTTGTTAACTACTAAGTAGTCTAACACAACCTCAACACCCGTATTTTCATTTGAACCAACGTTCAAAGTATTTAAAACATAACCAGTACCATAACTTGCTCTAAAGTTTTCAGCAATCAAGTCTGTGTTTTCGGTTTTGTAATACGTTGCTTCTGTGCTTAATCTACCATTTAAAAACTTCATTTCAGTACCAAATTCCATTGTCTTTTGACGCTCTGGCGTTAAGTAAGGATTTGCGTTAGTGAAATCATAATAGTATCCAGCACCACTTCCGGTATTAAAGTTTAAGATAGATTGGTTGGCATAAGGCGCACTAGAACGAGCAGTGCTTGCTATGGATCCTCTCAATTTCCAATAACTTGCAACTTCCTTCACAATTGGGAAGATGTCTGACATAATCACACTCACACTTCCTGCTGGATAATTATATGCTCTGCTTGAAACAGGGAAGATAGAAGACTCTTCGAAACGGTGAGAATAAGTTAAGAACACTTTATTATCATAGTTTACAGCTGCTTCACCAAAATAAGCTGCTTGACGATTGATATTATAGTTTGGTAAACCAAAACGGTTCATATTGCTATTTCGAATTCTTGAAGCAACTGCAGTATTTCCACTATCTGTTCTGTTGGCGTCTGTTATGTTATTACCAAAAATTGAAGTGGTTTGTGTTTCATAATCCTGCCACATATTACCTATCATCAATCTTGTATTGATTTTGCCAAAGCTTTTCTTAGCTGTTGCAGTTACGGTGTGGTTGTAACCATAATAATTACGATAGTAATTTTCTAAAGCACCTTTTTGTGCACGGCTTAAGAAGTTAGACGCAGAATCCCATCTTGTATAACCATCTTGTTGGTAAGTATCATAACCAACTCTACCGTTGATTGTCAACCATTTTGTTGGTGTATAATTTACAGAAAGCGTCGCTACAGTTCTTGTTAATTCATCACGGCTTCTATTTCTATATAAATTAAAATATGGATTGTCTAATTCTGCATTTGGATCTCCTGCAAACAAACCTTTTTTAGTGCCATTTGGATTTAACCAATCTGATGCATCGTTGTCAACAGGCCAAGATAGTAAACTTAAAACATATCCTCTAACACCTCTTAAAGGCTTATCGTTTGAACTCTTGATATAACTTAAGCTTGGAGAAATTTCTAAGGTTTTTCCAATTTTATGATTGGTTACAATTCTGAAATTGTATTTTCTAAAATTGTTAGTAGGTACAGGAGAGTTTTCATCTACATAAGAACCTGACATACGCACAGAATGATTTCCTTTACCATATTCTGCAGACACGTTATGGTTGTTAGAAAAACTCGTTTGAAAGAAACTATTCAAGTTATCCCATCTAGTTGAATTTTTATCTCCTTTTACTTCCCAAGGTAATCTTGGTCCAAAATAAGAAAATATATTTTGTGCAACACCATTGTTTCCTGCATCATAATCTGTCATGATTTCTGGATACCTCGTATAGGTTGATAATCTAAAGCTATTGTCGTAGCTCACTTTTACTTTACCATCGCTATCACCACCTTTTTTAGTTGTGATGACGATTGCGCCAGAACTTGCTTGGCTACCATAAAGCGCAGTCGCTTCTGGACCTTTCAACACCGTTACGTTTTCAATATCATTAGGATTCAAATCGGCAATACGGTTGGTATAGTCATTTGATCTATTTTCAGTGGATACGTTGGCACTTGTTGGCTTTACAGCTAAACCTGTGTTTCTATTATTTTCATTTACCGAAGAGTTATCAATGATCACACCATCGATAATGAACAAAGGAGAGTTGTCTAAAGACAAAGAGTTAAAACCTCTTAATACAATTTGAGAACTTGCTCCAGCTAATCCACTTGTTGGATTGATCGTTAAACCTGCGATACGACCTTGTAATCCGTTTACAAAGTTGTTACGTTGTGTTTCGACCAATTCGCTACCTTTTACTTTTTGAACAGAGTAACCTAATTCCTTAGGATTACGCTTGATGTCCATTGCGGTCACAACAACTTCATCTAAAGTATTGTCTTTTGGAGCAAGACGTACTTCGATCGAACTTGCGTTGCCCACTCTCACATCTTTGGACTCGAATCCAACCAATGAAAAAGTTAATACTTGATTGTTTGCTACAGAAATAATGAAAGCACCTGCATTATCGGTACTCGTTGCTACTTTTGATCCTTTAACAAGGACGGAAACATTGGACAAAGGTGCTTTGTCGTATCCGACAACCTTTCCTGTTACCAATTTTTGTTGTGCGTTTGCAATTGAAATACTTATAAAAAGTACCAACAACAAACTCCATAAACCTTTGGTTTGCATAAATTAAAATCTTTGGTGAATAATTAACATGGGGTTGCCCCTTTTGTTAACGTTAAGTTAACGATTATTAGTATTCAATTAGTAAATTTTATATAGAATTTATACTAATCTTAATACGTTTTTAACCAAGGAGTTGGATTTCTAAAGCTTTTTTACAGTGTAATGTTTGCATTTCGGTTAAATCCTACTGCTTCCTTCAATTTTACATAGCCCAATTGATTAGTATAAAGGGTGGTTTTGCCTATCAAAAACGGGGGAATATTGGCATGGTGGTGTCCATAAATCCAGGCATTTTGGGCTGTTTTTTGTATAAATTCATCCAAATTTGAGGCAAAACAGGCATTTATTGGGTCATTTTGGTGTTTTTTGGGATAATTCAAAAAACTGGGTACATGGTGGGAAATGACCATTTTTCGAGCAGTTTTAGATGCCAGGGCAGTTGCTAAAAAATCAAGGGCATTTTGATGTAGCCGATTGTACACCTGTGGCGTCAGTTTGCCTCCATTCCATTGAATCTGGTTAAAATCCTGTACCCTTTTTACCACTATTTCGGTCAAATGCTCGGGTATATATGACCATAAAGTCGAAAAAATAAGTTCAATAGGTCCGGCCGCATCTGGTATTTCCTTTACAATATGATTGAGCAGCAGAATATTAGGTCTAATTGATTCCTCAAAACTGCTTGACATTGTCGCCAAGTCTGACCCATAAAATTCATGGTTGCCAGGCAACCAATAGGTCATTTTAAAATGGTCTGATATGTAATTCAAAAAATCTTGATGCTGCTCCAAATCTGAAATTGGCAGGATATCACCTGCTAATATTAAAATTTCAGCAGCAGGTAAAAGTGGTTTTTTTAAAATTGCTTTTTTATTTTGAGCAAATTCAAGGTGTAAATCGGATGCGTACTGAAAATTCATAAGGCTAAAACTAAACAAAGTAATTATCTTGCCCCCACAAAATACAAAACATGAAAGAACAAAATTTTAACAATCACGCGCAAATGGTTCCTGGATTTCACTATCTAACTTTTGGCGGAATCATTGCTTTATTAGGTGGATCTATTAACTATTTATTAAAATCAAGTCCTGAAAATAAATACTTAGCTGCTTTATTGGTCTTAGCATCCGTTGTATTTATTTTAATTGCGTGGTTTACAAGAATATTTGCATTAAAGGCACAGGATAGAGCCATCCGTGCAGAAGAAAATTTACGCCATTATGTATTAACTGGGAAATTGCTTCCATCTAGTTTAAGGGTAGGCCAGATAGTTGCATTGAGATTTGCGCCAGATGCTGAATTTCCTGCACTTGTCGAAAAAGCTGCAGCAAACAATTTATCAGGAAAAGAGATCAAGCAATCTATCCAAAACTGGAAAGCAGATTTTTACCGCGTATAATCCACCAGTTCTAAAAAAGATATATAGACTCATTGCACAATGGGTCTATTTTTTTGCTTAAATTTAATCTATCTAAAACTATTTTATGATCAAAAAGATAATCGCTTTACTATGCTTAATAGTATCTACGCAA
>JBILIU010000151.1:0-2507 GCA_044368905.1 Sediminibacterium sp.
CTTGTAATTGTTCTACAGCCTCTTGAACACAAACCTCTAGCCCACGGAATCTTAATTCTTCTACTTTATAACAAGAAATTGCCTCTTTTTCAATGAAATGTGCTTCGGCTGATTCAAAATCTCTTAAACCAAAATAAATTAAATCTTGTGCTAATAATTTTTTATCTGGTGTGCCTACATTTTTTAAATTATTCCAATGCAACAAAGTGGCAGCACTAGGTTCATTTACCTTACAAGCAAGATTGTCTTCTTGCAACGCAGCAGCTAAAGGCATCCCGTGAATATTTCCGGAGGGTGATGTAAAAGGAGAATGTAAATCTGCATGCGCATCAATCCAAATAACACCCAATCTGTTTTCTGGATTAGCAGCTTTAATACCACTGATGGTGCCCAATGCAGAAGAGTGATCCCCAGACAACACAATTGGAAAAAATCCTGTATTGATAGTTGTTCTAACGACATCTGAAACTCTTTGACATTGCTCCACTACATGCTCGATTCTCTTTGCAAAATTATTGTTGTTTTTATTGTAGATGGTCTCGTTATGAGTTTCAACGTCTACAAATAAATGGCGATGAAAGAAATCATTGTTTTGATTGATTGCTGCAATTTCAATGGCATCAATACCTAAATCAGACCCTCTTGTGCCAGCACCAATATCAGACCTATTCTTAATTAATTTAATCGTCATAAAATTTAATTTTTCATTTGCACTTAGTCATTCAAATTTATCGAATATAAATGGTACGAGAAATACTGTTTAATTTAATGTCATTCCCAATGGCAATTCTACCTAAACGATAAGGGTAATTGGTGCCATCGGAAAACTCAAAAATAAAATTAAACACCCCTATAAAATCATCCACAGAGCGAGACTTAAAAGTAAAATTGATTAAACTACTTGTAATAGCTAATTTATCTATCTTTTTGTCAATTAAATCCATCTGTACCGTCCTCACATCTCCTATTTCCATACTACCTAAAAGCATATGTGTCGCATACTTTTCCTTCAGCTTGGTTGGTTTTAAACTAATATCAATAGAAGAAGCAAAAAGCAATGCGTCTTGGATATCATTGATATCCATTGTGATTCGGGTTAAATGAATTTGCTTTTGAGTTGAATCTGACTGCGCCACTGCAAAAACAGATAAAAAAATAAGGAAGAAAGTGCTATATAATTTCATAAACATGCATTATACCCTAAAGTTACCCGAAAAATGCATGTATCCTAGAATAAGAAGCTTTAAATTAGTGGTATGAAAAAACTATTTTCAGCCATTTGTATATTCATTTTAGTTCTACTACGTATGCACGCCATTGCAGGCAGTGTTGATACTATAGAGATGAAAAGTCAGTATTTAAAAAAAGCCACAAAATTTGTTGTGATACAGCCAACAAATCAAAGTCAACAAAACAATCCCCAAGCGCGCTACCCTGTGGTATACCTATTACATGGCTATGGCGGCAATTACGCACAATGGAGTACGACTGCACCACAATTAGCAAAAACTGCCGATGACTTGAAAATGATTTTTGTGTATCCTGATGGTGGGAAAAGTAGTTGGTATTTTGATAGTCCAATTGATAGCACGAGTCAATATGAATCCTATATCATTAAAGAGTTGGTGCCCTATGTAGATGCGCATTTTTCAACCAAGGCTAATCCCAAGTCAAGGGCCATCACAGGACTGAGCATGGGTGGGCATGGTGGATTGTACCTTGCAATAAGACATTCGGATGTATTTGGTGCTGCTGGATCTACATCAGGTGGATTTGATTTTAGACCTTTCCCAAAAAGTTGGGATCTTAAAAATATTTTAGGGGCTTATGAAACCAATCAAGCAAGATGGTATGATTATACAGTCATGCGCCAAGTTGAATTCCTTACAAATAAGCAATTAGCAATTATTTTTGATTGTGGGGTAGATGATATTTTCATAGCAGTGAATCGGGCATTGCATGAAAAACTATTACAATTAAAAATTGATCATGATTATATTGAACGTTCAGGCGAGCACAATCATGCCTATTGGCGTAGTAGTATCGATTTTCAGATGCTATATTTTCACCAATTTTTTCAAAAAAATAAATAGGCGCAAAGCTTTATGCTAGGAATCTATGGCGGTTGGATTTCTCGGGAATCCTACAGGTTTCTCTTTTGCCAAATAGCGCATACCTATTTTTTGCAATCAAATCATATGCGAAATCTCGTAGAAATTTTGGGATAAATTTTATTGAACGAAATAATCTTGGCCAACCCTTTAAATGCGTTGCAATTTGAATGACAGCATCTGTTTTAGTATATATTTTTTCTTGATCAATTAAAATTACGGATGCGCTTGCTTTTTGATCTAATTTAAATTGTTGCAGGATGTTGATTCCAGCTTGAGACTGCGAAGCTGCAAATTGAAAATGCATATCTTGATCGTACTTTAAAATGATATTGACCGTACGATTGCAAAAATTACAAATTCCATCAAATAAAATAATCGGCATAAAATTGTTTG
>JBILIU010000152.1:0-2506 GCA_044368905.1 Sediminibacterium sp.
AAATCTGATCCGCTACTTTGTCTGGATGTCCTTCAGAAACACTCTCAGATGTAAATAAATAAGGCATATTGTTTTATTTAGATGTTATTATTAAAGTGCAAATATATTAAATAATCTTAATTAATAAGGATTGTAAAATAGATTGAATTATAGATTGGTATAGTAAATACGCAACCTCATTTTAAACTTAGAATGAGATCCCCCACCCAATCTTACACGACCTATCGCTGGCTGATTCCCCAATGAGGTTGATAAATAATCTGTGGCTTGAATTTTATTGTAAGGATATGGCTGAACGAATTTGATTGAATCGTTCACTGGTGCATACAATCTAAAATCAAATAATGAATCTTTTCTGGCAATTAAGCCTTGAACATACCTACTCACGTTAAAATTGTAAGTAGCTACACTGCTAAAACCATTCAATGATTTTGTAATCTTTTGTCCACCAAACTGCGCTAATAATTGAACATTCACCACGCCTTGATAATCATTTGGCACTGACCTTAATTGCTTCGTTGCACTATCATACACACCTAAGAATAAATAATTTGGCGCAGTCATATAACTGTCTGTAGTTGTTAAACGAGCAGCATCTGGTACTTGTTCTGCAATCAATTCAGCCCTATGAATAATTTTCTTATCAAAAGTCTTCAATCCAGGTACTTTGATTTTCACCATGGTACCAGGACTTGTTTGCACATAGACCAATGAGTCTTTAGCAAACCCATTTAGATGGCTTGCGATTTCTGAAGCAGCTCTATTTCTAAGAATAAAGTTGGCGTTTTGTGCGGTGTAATAATTGAACCTAAAATGTGTGACTAAAGTATCTCTTGTAACACTTCCTGTTGCACTGGTCGAATAATATAATGCTAATTTTGTATTAGAATCTAATAATGCCAATCTTATAAGTGCATTATGATTATCCCCTGCATTTGTAGATAAAGCGAAACCAGAGAAAGCATTGCGGAATGTCGTATCATTTCTGTATACCCCGTTTGAATCATAGGTTTTTAATAATTCTGTTCCTAATGATTGATTCAATCTTAAACGGATTTGTCTTGAAGCATTTTCAAAACGATCATTGATTGAATCTTTCGCACTTGCAAAATCAAATAATTTAGGATTGCCAAGCGCAATTCCTTTTCTTATTCCATATGCATTGGGATAATTAGATGCATATAATTTTCCAACTGTTAATGGTGTTGCTGGATCTATTTTGTTGACATAAATTTTAACTGGCTTTGAAGAATCTCCATAAAAGCCTTTATAACTTAAAATCAAGACCACCGAATCCACTATAATACTGTCTTTTGTTCCTTTAATAAAGAAAGGATAAAAACCAGGTTTTAATTGTAAAAATAAAGAAGCACTTGTGGTGCCAAAAATTGGATCATTGGTGATATCACCTAGCATATGCTGATCAGTGGGATAAATTCTTAATGAATCTTCCATCACCACTGTTTCTGTTTCTACCTCTAATATGGTGTCTTTAGTGCCAATAGCGTCTTGTGACAAAAAGTCTATTCCAAGCTCTGAAGTACCAATTCTGGTACAAGATAAAAGCAATGTCGCTGCGATTGTAAAATAGGTAATCCTTCTAACTATGTTGATAAATGCCATGTATAATTACTTTACTTGCCTGCAAGTTCGTTGTATAAATCTAAATACTCTGTTAAATCAGAATCCCATCCATTAAAAGGCACTACTTTTTTACCTTTCACTGATGAAAATTCTGTCACCAATTTTTTGTCAATCACATCTGAACCAAAAGAAATAGCATCCGCATAAGTGGCACCTCCTCTGAACATAGCCGAGTTGGACAATTCTTTAAATGCTTCTAATTCTTTCTCCTTTACGTTTGTATTGATCAAAGCCTTGTTCATAAAGTCTTTGGGGAACTGTTCTTCGAATGTATTTTGTCCAATCGTGTACACTACTTTGGCATTGGAGAATACGGGTTCTTTCTTAAAAGCAGTTTTAATATAAGCTGGAATTAAACCTGTCATCCAACCACTACAGTGAATGATGTCTGGAGGCCAACCGAATTTCTTCACGGTCTCTAATGCGCCGCGGCAAAAGAAAATGGTTCTCATGGCATTGTCATCAAACCATGTTTCATTTTCATCGTGGAATATATGTTTACGCTTGAAAAAGTCTTCGTTTTCTAAAAAATAGACCTGCAATCTTGCATTGGGTAAGGAAGCGACTTTAATTTGTAAAGGATAATCATCACTATCTACTTGAACATTGATCCCTGATAATCTAACTACTTCATGTAAACGGTGTCTTCTTTCGTTGATTACACCAAATCTTGGCATGATACAACGTACTTCTAACCCACTGTCATTGCTTTTAATTGCGAGTTTATTGATCACCTCTGCAAATTCTGTCATCTCTAAATAAGGCGACATTTCTGTGGCAATATATAAGATTCGTTTTTTTTCTGACATTCCTTTAATAGTTTAACTAAGTAACCTCAACGAGTTGGCAAAGGTACGGATTT
>JBILIU010000153.1:0-33862 GCA_044368905.1 Sediminibacterium sp.
TTGATTGATACGTCGGTCCTTAATGTAATGTGGCTAACACATTGATATTAAGCGTAGTAGAATTTAAGTTCTGAATCTTGTCGAATCGAATGAAAATAGAACACAATGTGGCTCGTCTTTGGGTTGATTGTTTTGATTATCAATCTAATACAGTGATAATCGCAGAGTTAGTTTTAAGAGGTCGGCCCCAGCCAGTTCACAAAGCTTGTCACGAAAGTGACAGGCTTTTTTGTTTTGAGGACGTGTCGAATGCTTGCATTCGTAAACGGACGAAAAGCAAAAAAGGCAACGAAACGCGAAGCGGTTCGTTGAAAAGCTTTGAGTAAGGACGCCATTCAGGGAAGTCGTTCGAGCAAAGCGAGAACGACAATCCCTAATCGTCAAGAAATCGGAGTTTTTTTATGCCCTTGTGGCACGCTTTTGTAGTCTTTTGTATTGTTTTGTGTGGCTCGGTTGGTGTAGCTTATATTGTCAAATATTTAAATTGTTAAAAAGCCCTAATTGGACGAATAGCAAGTAATTCACTCTTTAATTTCCAACCATCACGCCAAACTAAAAAAATATAATCTTTTGAAATGGCATATTCTCGATCAAATTCTGTTGATGTCCAATAACGAGTATTAACAAAGTTTAAGGAAATACCAGATTGAGTCATTAATTTAAATTCAATATTACTTGGCAAATACCAATCATCATAAATAGTAGTTATACCATTTTTAATTTCAGTGACAAAGTATTCATTACAAATTGATGCAGCAAATGGATTGCCATCTACTGAACCTTGATTGGCAATGATAATCGCTGTGTTTTTTAAACCCGCACCTACTCCATCTGCTCTTGCTCTTGAAACAGTATTAGATCCGCCGAACCATCTAACTACACCAAAATAACCAGTAGAAACGTCAGCATTTGCTGCAATTAAACCATGTTTACCATTGTCATATACATAAAATACTCTTCCTCCACCATAATATTCACCTATATAATGTGTCCCATTTTCAGTCCAAGTTAAAGTACCAGCACCAGTTGATGTTAATACTTGACCTGTAGTTCCAGTTTGTGTTAACCCTGTTCCTCCTTTATCAATGGATAAAGTGCTTCCACTCCATACACCACTAGTGATTGTTCCAACAGTTGTTAAATTTGATAAAGAATTTAAAGTTGTATTACTTGTAGCAGTAATATTTCCTGCTGTTGTTGCTGTTGTCGCATTACCCGTTGTACTTTGATTAAATGTTGGAAAATTAGTTAAACTAGCAGCACTTCCTGTTGGAACTAAATAATCTGTTCCAGCAACTAATGGTGCTTGTACATTAGTACCTATTACCAATCCTAAATTTATTCTTGCTGAAGCAGCAGTTGTAGCACCCGTTCCTCCCTTTTCAACTGCTACCGCTGTTCCACTCCATACACCACTAGTGATTGTTCCAACAGTTGTTAAATTTGATAAAGAATTTAAAGTTGTATTACTTGTAGCAGTAATATTTCCAGCCGAAGAAGCAGTTAATACAATGCCTGCATTATTAAGCTTGGTATTTAATGCAGAATCTATATACACTTGCTTATTGTATTTTATTGTATCTGCGCCATTTAATTTTAAACCGATTAAAACTTGCTTCGCCACTAGTGCTGAATCAGTATATACTTGCTTAGTATATTTTATTGTATCAACTTTATTTAATTTTGAATCAAGCGCTGTTTGAGTTAAAGTGCTGATTGGTTTAGCTAGATCTGTCGTATTGTTCAAGTTGTCTAATGATAATGATGACTTTAAGCTAGTTAAACTATTCACACCTGTTCCTCCTAAAGTTACAGGAACAATTCCTAGGATATTTTCTGCATCAATACTTTTAGCATTTAGTGCATAAGCAACATATTGAAACTGAGTAGTTCCCATCGTAATAAAATTAGTTCCAGCTGTAGCATCCATCTCTATTTTTAAAAACTTCGGAATTAATTTCCAATTAATTGTAGCAAAGCTTCCTAAATTACTAATAGCTCCGGTATCGCCTATGACTGCTGTAAATAGACCCTGTGCATTTGTAAATACTTTTCTAGTTTCAACATATTCTGCCGACCCGGTTGCACTGCCTTGTAGAATACTAAGTTTAATAGTGATGGCTTGAGAAGCTAATATCAAATTATTATTTGTTCTAGCCACCCCCTGAAAATTTAATCCAGTTTGCGCATGGACGTTTATCATGATTATTGATAAAAGGATCAAAAATAGAGTGCGCTTTATTAAATTACTTTTTTTCATAAATTACCGGTCGATGCAGATTATTGTTTAGGTAACCGTATTTAATACAATTTTTTAAAAATAGTTAAAAAGCCCTAATGGCGCGAACAGAGGCCGAGGCGTTGAACTTACCATTCGCGTTCAAACTGCCATCGTCGAAACTCTGCATCCACGCGTGGACGCTGCTGTTCTCAGTAGAACTCCAATAGTAGCCACCCGCAAAACCTCCAACCACTAATTGTTGTAAATAAAGTAAATCAAGTTCATGCTTTGAAGGTAAGTACCAATCACCATAAGTTGTTGTTATTCCTCCTACAGTTTCTGTAACAGAATACTCATTACAAACCGTTGCAGCAAATGTATTGCCATCTACAGCTCCTTGATTGGCAATGATAATCGCTGTGTTTTTTAATCCAGCGCCAACCCCATATCCTCTTGCTCTTGTATTTGTATATGAAGCACCCCACCTGATTAGTCCACTTTGATTTGAGCTTGCTGCAATTAAACCATGTTTACCATTGTCATATACATAAAATACTATTCCACCACCATAATATTCACCTACATAATGTGTCCCCGTCCAAGTTAAAGTTCCACTTCCTGTTGATGTTAATACTTGACCATTAGTGCCAGCACTTGTTAACCCCGTTCCTCCCTTTTCAACTGCTACCGCTGTTCCACTCCATACACCACTAGTGATTGTTCCAACAGTTGTTAAATTTGATAAAGAATTTAAAGTTGTATTACTTGTAGCAGTAATATTTCCTGCTGTTGTTGCTGTTGTCGCATTACCCGTTGTACTTTGATTAAATGTTGGAAAATTAGTTAAACTAGCAGCACTTCCTGTTGGAACTAAATAATCTGTTCCAGCAACTAATGGTGCTTGTACATTAGTACCTATTACCAATCCTAAATTTATTCTTGCTGAAGCAGCAGTTGTAGCACCCGTTCCTCCCTTTTCAACTGCTACCGCTGTTCCACTCCATACACCACTAGTGATTGTTCCAACAGTTGTTAAATTTGATAAAGAATTTAAAGTTGTATTACTTGTAGCAGTAATATTTCCAGCTGTTGTTGCTGTTGTCGCATTACCCGTTATATTTAATTTAGTCAGTAATGCTGAATCAGTATAAGTTTGCTTTGTGTATTTACTCGTATCTGCAGCATTTAATTTTGAACCGATTAAAACTTGCTTCGCAACTAGTGCTGAATCCGTATATGTTTGTTTTGCGTATTTACTCGTATCTGCAGCATTTAATTTTAAATCAAGTGCAGTTTGAGTTAAAGTACTAATGGGTTTATTTAGATCTGCTGTATTGTTGACATTATTTAAGGTTAATGCCGTCTTTAAACTTGCCATACTTGCTACACCTGTTCCTCCTAATGTCACAGGAACAATACCTACTATATTTTCAGCGTCAACACTTTTAGCAAACTGCGCATAGGCTACATACTGAAATTGGGTAGTACCCATTGTAATAAAATTATTTCCTCCTGCAGGGTCCATTTCAATTTTTAGAAACTTAGGAGAAAGCTTCCAATTTATAGTTGCGAAGTTTCCTAATTTACTGATAGTTCCAGTATCACCAATCACAGCAGTGAATAGTCCCTGAGTATTAGTGTTTACTTTTCGAGTCTCTACATACTCTTCAAATTTTGTTCCATCTGTATTTTCTCTTAATATGGATAATCTAATTGATATAGATTGAGAGGCTAAAATTATATTATTACTTGTTCTAGCAACTCCTTGAAAATTTAGACCATTTTGTGAATAGCTGTTTATTGAAAAAAATATAAAAACTAAAAGAGTTAGCGTTTGTATAATTAATTTTTTATTCATTTATATAGATTAAAATATTTTTTGAAATATAAATTTTAAAATACTTGAGATTATAATATTATTGATTACTATTTTAGAAATATCTTATTTGCCTTATCCAGCCATATCCTCCAGCTGCTTTATATCCCCAATATTTATCTCTTGTTCCATTATCAAAGTTTATTACTTCTACATAAGCTTCATCTATTTCAGTAGAAGTATAGTAACGATTTTCATATCCTGTTGCTTTTTGAATATCTGTATAGAAACCTCCTATTATATCTTTATTTAAATATAAAGTGTAAAGTTCATCTAAACTGGGCAGAAACCAATATTTAGTGACACCGCCTTCTGAAAAAGAACTGTACGAATTTCTAACTGCATCAAATTGCCAGTTGGAAGAATCCAATAACTGTTTAATTCTTTGTGTATTCACTAAACCAGATCCAATTTTAGTAGCAGTTGTACCAGTAGTAATATAGTTAACAATCCAACCTGCATCTCCACTAGGCAGTGTATATCTAAATCCTCCCCACAATGATGCCATTGTTGGTGTTACATCAGCATTAGCAGCAATAATACCATGTGTTTCTCCTGCAATATATCCATCATCAACAGATGTGAAGATATATGCTATTTTCCCGTTTAAATAGCTTCTGCCAATATTAAAATCAGCAGTAAAAAATTCTTCATTACTATATATTGTTCCAAATTTTGCTGTTGTAACAAATGCTCTTACATAATATTTGGTCCCAGGTGTTAGTGAGTTTATATCGCAACTGATAATATTATTGATGATATTAGAATTTATAACTCTATTGCTTATATCGGGGCTTGGAGATGTGCTAACACAAATCCCACTACTTGAGAACGTATTACCACCTTTGTTTAAAATTTTAATTTGATAATTTGCAGTACCACTTGTAACAAAAGAATTAACTCCTTTATTAAAAAAAACTGGAGCAGTAATTGCCTTATTCACAAACCCATGAAATGAAGGTATATTAATTTGGGCATGAATTGTAATACTGAAATTTAAAAAAATAAGAATTATTAAATGTTTCATTTTTCTAATTTGACATATCTCCGCCTGATATTATTGTATTATCAGAAATATAAACTAATGTAAGTATTGCATATTGTCCTGATGTTTTTGTATACGTGTTTCTATTATTAATTGTGCTGCCTGATGAATTTAAAATAACTTGACCAACCCCTCCTTGAATTACCATACAATTAAATCCCTTGAATAAAGCTGGGATATTTAAAGTAATATCAGTTGGATTGCTTAGTATTATTAATTTACCATTATCAGAACTATTCAAAGTATAAGAGCTACTTGATATTTCGTTATAATTTGCAGAAAATCCTGAAATTTTTGATTGAGTTGTATTTCCACCAGATAATGTACCATTAATAGTAGTATTTGATAAAACACCAACTAAAGTTAAACTCGATAAAGTAGTTAGGGTATTATTGTTAGTAGCTGTTATGTTTATTGCAGTTGTTGCGGATGTTGCAGTTGCTGCATTGCCTGTTATGCTTCCTACTATTGGATTGGTTACAGTTAAATTATCTAATGTGCCAACACTTGTTAAACTAGAACCAGTAATTGTAGATTTTAATGTTGTTCCAGATAAGGTACCTGCATCTGCATTTACTGATATATCTGCTCTGCCATCAAAAGCTACGCCATTAATTTTTCTTGCTGTTGCTAACTTAGTTGCAGTTGCTGCATTACCTGTAATACTTCCAACTATTGGATCAGTTACAGTCAAATTAGCTAACGTGCCAACACTTGTTAAACTAGAACCTATTACAGTTGGTTTTAATGTTGTCCCAGTTAATGTGCCAGCATCTGCTACTGATGTAATAGTTATGTCTGCAGTGCCATCAAATGGCACACCATTTATGCTACTTGCAATAGCTAATTTAGTCGCAGATGTGGCATTGCCTGTAATACTTCCTTCTATTGGATTAGTTACAGTTAAATTAGCTAAAGTTCCGACACTTGTTAAATTTGATAATGTTGTTAATGTTGTATTAGTCGTAGCTGTTATATTTCCAGCTGTTGTTGCATAAGTCGCACGTGTTGCTGTTGTAGCATTACCTGTTATATTCCCAATTACTTTATATCCGCTCACCGTATTAATCTTCGCATCCGTTACAGCATTATCAGCAATTTTAATTGTAGTAATACCGCCATCTACAACTCCTCCTGCTGCATTATTTGCTGCTACATATTCTTTTACTGCCTTTTGTGTAGGATATAAAACATCGCTTGAAGCTGATCCACCTAAATCAACATCTGTAGATTTATTTGAGGCACTTTCCTTTAGTGATAAACTTGAAGTTACGTCTGCTATATTTGCTTTTAAATTTATTCTATTTGATAAACTTAGTGTGTCTCTATCTATTCTGCTACTTAACATTGCAGCAGTATCAGATATCTTCAATTTAGTCATTAAAGAAGAATCAGTATAAGTTTGTTTTGTGTATTTACTCGTATCTGTAGCATTTAATTTTAAACCGATTAAAACTTGCTTCGCAACTAGAGCTGAATCAGTATATTTTTGTTTTGTGTACTTACTCGTATCTGCAGCATTTAATTTTAAATCAAGTGCAGTTTGAGTTAAAGTACTAATGGGTTTATTTAGATCTGCTGTATTGTTGACATTATTTAAGGTTAATGCCGTCTTTAAACTTGCCATACTTGCTACACCTGTTCCTCCTAATGTCACAGGAACAATACCTACTATATTTTCAGCGTCAACACTTTTAGCAAACTGCGCATAGGCCACATACTGAAACTGTGTGGTACCCATCGTAATAAAATTAGTTCCTGCTGCAGCGTCCATTTCAATCTTTAAAAACTTAGGAATTGATTTCCAATTAATTGTAGCAAAGTTCCCTAATGTACTAATAGCTCCAGTATCTCCTATTACAGCTGTAAATAAACCTTGTGCATTCGTGTTGACTTTTCTGGTTTCAACATATTCTTCAGTTTTTGTGCCATCATTATTCACTCTAGATATACTTAACTTTAATGTAATTGCTTGCGATGTCAATATCACATTATTACTTGTTCTAGCAACTCCCTGAAAATTTAATCCTGTTTGTGCATTCAAATTTATAATTACAAAATTCAATATTAATAGAAATAATATTTTTTTGATACTTTTCATTTAATGTTATAATTTAATTACTTTATAAACTCCAGTTTTCAAATTTCCCGAAATTGATTTAAAAAATATTTTCATATAAAATACACCTGATGGATATTTTTCCATTAAAATGACTTTTTCATAACTGCTATAAATCACGCCCGCTTCTTGTGTAAGTATAATTGAAGATTTTGAATCTATAAGCTGAAATGATAAGCTTCCTATCTCATTAAATCTTGCTTTTATTCGCAATAAATTGTTAGTTGGATTTGGACCAATTACAATCTGAGTTCCAAATACAGCTGGACCATATTCATTAATGAAAGTAACAATAGTCGTCATGGGTTGTAACCCCCCTGTATTTAAGGAATAACCTGATGCAATAAAATTAGCAATGGAAACAGATTCACCAATATTCCATTCCATTGAGCTTGAATATCCACCTCCATTATTTAAGGCATAAGGGGTAATAGATTGAGCAGATAAAAATGAAGTACTAAGAAATAACAGAAAAAACAAGATTCCCCTATGCATACAAGTAATGTTAATAATTCATTTAATACAGCTAGAAATAGCTGTATGGGGGTATAGCAAAGATATCTTAAAAAAAGTATGATAAATAACATTATTAAACTGTTGCCTCACACCCTTTTTCTTGGGAAATTCCCGTAGAATTGAATGAAAATAGAACACAATGTGGCTCGTATTTAGGTTGATTGTTTTGATTATCAATCTAATACAGTGATAATCGCAGAGTTAGTTTTAAGAGGTCGGCCCCAGCCAGTTCACAAAGCTTGTCACGAAAGTGACAGGCTTTTTTTATGCGAGGCCGCGAAACAAGCTTGCTTGATTGAGCGGATCAGCGTAAAAAAAGCCAACGAAACGCGAAGCGTTTCGTTGAAAAGCTTTGAGTAAGGACGCCATTTTAGGGAAGTCGGCGCAACAAAGTGAAGCCGACAATCCCAGATAAAAAAACTCCGAAATCTTATGCGATCGGAGTTTTTTTTAATAAAGAAGTACTACTTCTTAGGTTCTGTAGGCTTATAGATTGCATTGGTTGCAAAATCTATAATAAGACCAGCTCCTCCAAAGAAGAAGATATCAGCTAACAAAGCGCCAACCTTCACTTGTCTTGTCGGCTCACCTGGTCCAGGTTTGGTCTTTTGACTAGCAGTAACTTGACCACCAACGATTGTTGCACAAGATGTCATTTCAAACATCAGCACTAAAGCACAAAACAAAACAGCAACTTTTTTCATAATTCGTATTTTTTGGGTTTATAAATGAATGCCAAGAGAAAGTTCTCCTATTGGCACAATTTTACTTTCATTAATATGATAGCCAGGTCCTATATTCATATCAAAAAACAACCTATTACCAAATGACCTCTGAAAACCCCACAAAAAAGATGGAATAAACCCACCTTTTGGAGGTATTATACCTTTCTCTGTTTCATTGATATTTTTGAACATATATATTGCGCTTAAAGAAAAATAATTGGCTGAATTATAATCTGTTCTTCTTCTGTTATAATCTCTTTTTTCTATATTATAATAATTACGAATTGCAAATGAAGAAATTGGATGAAAAGTATAAGAAATAAAAGTGCTTTGCATTCCAAATACCTGTTCCTCATATAATCCAGTTACTGCTGTTACAGCTGTCCTTAATCTAATTGTAGTCTTTGGTGCAATCGAATATTCTAATGCGATCCCTGGCTCTAATAAAGATATAGCAATATTATTCGAAGTATAATTGCCATATTGAGCGTAACTGTAATTCGTTACCAATAAAAATAAAATGAGTTTAAGATATTTCATGATTGTATTATTTTTTATAAGGAAAATATTTTTCTCCAAAGTGGAATGTAAGGTTTATTGAATTTACGATAAATTATTTTATTATATCTTTGAGAAAGTATGATATTAAATGAATATTGATTATTGACAATACGAGTAAAATTAAAATTGGGAATAGTATTTGATTTTAAAACATCAAAACCATAACTATACCCAAACTCTGGTCTAAAATTGACATATTTTAATTTGAAATCATACCCAAATCCGAATTTAAAATTTGTTTCATTTTGTTTGATAAAAAATGGCACATATCTATTTTCAGTGCCAGTTAATATTGCATTTCTTTTTGAGATATTGTAATTAAAAATTGGCCCAAAATAGAAATAATTTGGAACACCATTTGCAATCTTATTTGCCCTAAACGTGTATACAAACAATAATGGCATTTCAATTATAGCACTAGAATAACTATAAGAATATTCTTTATTAGCGTCTTTGAATTTATTTTTTATAAAAGAGCCTAGTAATATTCCAGGTCTTAATGAAAATTTAAAATGATCATTCAATTCCTTTTCAAAAAGTAAACTTAAATTAATTGAAGGATTATTGCTTGAATAGTTTTGTGAATTAATAGTAGCGTTATGTTTGATATTTGAATAGCCTATTGCTATACCAGTTATAATTTTAGTAGGCGTTATTGAGATTATACTAGAATCTTTAACCTGGGAATTAACAGGAAAAATGCTTATAAAAAGAAGGACAAAAGATAACCACTTTTTCATTATTTACTTTTACTTAAAACAATATAAAAACTAGAATAATTATTTTAAGACAGCTAGAAATAGCTGAATGGGGGGGTATTACAAATTTACTCTATTTGTTGAGGTTTCATTATCATAGTCTAACTAAGTTATAAACAATCAGGGCTTTAAAGGAACTACATGTCTAAATGACTTAAAAATGATAATTCTCAGCCTATTTATTGGGAAATTCGAGTAATTTGTATCACATTATTGACCTTCATTTATAAATCCTATGAAAATCACCTACCTCATACTAGCCTTAACCATCATATTTATTGTATTTCAATCATTCAGAAGCTTTTCAGCTTCTAGCATTGAAACCCAAAAGTATAGGGTGGTTAAAAAGGAGGATGGCTTTGAAATACGATTTTACCCCAAAGCCACTTTTGCTACTATTCGTTCTTCTGGAGCGAACTATAAACAAGTTTCAAGCAGTGGATTTAGAAAACTAGCTGGTTATATTTTTGGCGGTAATGACCAAAATAAAAGTATTGCCATGACCGCACCCGTGAGAATGGAGATGAGCGAAAAAGGGTCGGCTATG
Organism: Sediminibacterium sp.; assembly: GCA_044368905.1. Classification (GTDB taxonomy): domain Bacteria; phylum Bacteroidota; class Bacteroidia; order Chitinophagales; family Chitinophagaceae; genus Sediminibacterium. The sequence goes on from JBILIU010000153.1 coordinate 10,369, forward strand.
AGTTTTGTAATGCCCGAGAAATATGACATGGTCTCTTTACCTAAACCTAAAGATGCTACTGTAGAAATTAAACAATCTGAACCAGTATATGCTGCAGTCATTGCCTTTGGAGGATATGCAAATGATGAAAAGATCAATGATTATAACAATAAATTAGTTGCCTTACTTAAGAAAAAAAATATTAAAATTTTAGGTCAATTTAATTTCTTAGGATACAATGCACCTTTCCAGTTTATTGGACGTAAAAACGAAATCTCTATTCCAATTGAATGGAAAGAGTAATTAAATTATAGTATATGTTTAAGTCTACAATTTTAACCTTCATTACCCTACTCTTATGTACATCGGTTTTAAATGCTCAAAAACAAAGATTTATCATCATAAGGCATGCCGAAAAAGACACAACAGTAGCTGGCTCTCAAATGATGCAAGCAGATCCCCCTTTAAACTCAAAAGGTCAAGAAAGAGCGCAATCTATAGTTCGTAAATTTAAGCAATATAAAATCAGTACAATTTATTCTACTAATTACAACAGAACTAGATCAACTGTATTGCCTTTAGCTAATACAATTGGATTATCTATTAATAACTATGATCCTAAACAATTAAAATCTTTTGCTGAAGCACTAATCACACAGGCAAATCATTCAAAAACAATTTTAGTTGTAGGTCACTCTAATACAAGCCCAAGATTAGTGAATCTTCTTCTAGGTAAGGACGTATATAAGGACCTAGATGAGTCTGTATACAATCAATACTGGGTAGTTAAGTTAAATGGGCAGCGTAAACATGCCAAAGTCCTACTATATTAAACCAGCAATTTTCTCTACAACTTTACAATCTCAGCATCAATCCAACTTAGTCTTTTAGTGATCCATGATTTTAAATAATCTAACTCCTCTTGATGTGTTTTGCCAACAAAATTATTAAACGGTAATTTCACACCAAGTATCTTCCATTTTTCAAAATGCGGATTGATTGAATTATTGGTTTTTAAGATATTAATATGCTGCTCGATCGTTTTATTAATATTATTACTGCTTAATGTCGTTCCCCTAAGTTGAACCCATCTTGCTTTTAGTTTGCTTGTAAAAGCAGGGTCTGATAGTAATTTTTTCCACCAAAAATGTATTAGCCATAAATCATTAGGGTAATAAGTATTATAATTAAAAACCCAATTTGCACTGTTGAAGAAGGATACTCTGTCATCATTGCCAAATCCTAAATTAAAATCCCAAATAGGCCCCATCTTTAATTTACCCTGCCTATCCTTACTCATAAATGTACTTAGCCTATACCCATCCGGATTAGTAGCAAATTCATTCAGTATTAAGAAATCAATAAAACTTTGTTCATCTATATATTTACTATATCCATTAGTTGGATGACTAAAACTTGAACTTAATAATACTTCTTCTAATTCACCTATATAGCTTTGTAAATACTTTTTTTGATCTGCCGAGATAGCGTCATACTTTGGATATTCATACATGAAATAAGTCTCAGCCCCTTTCTTTATACCATAAGGGAGATAAGCAATTTTATTATAATTTGGGTCATATAAGGAACGAAAACCCAGTTCGGCGGTATAGATAGCATCTGCGTCCCAACCTACTATATCATTATCTCCTGCAGACTTATCTATTTTAAAAATATAGCCCCCAGTCACTGCAGTTCCAGCATTATCGGTGCTGGACATTTTAGTAATATTGACTCTGCTTTTATCTCTTTTTATTTTTTCCATCAATACATATAAACCCATGTACTGACCATCTATATAAAGTTGTATATACTTTGTCCTGGTTGTATACATCCCTATTTGATTAGATAAATCATAAATTAAAGTATTCCTGATTAAGGCTTTATCATTTGCGGGGGCATAAAGAATAAAATCTGACTGTTTGGGGAAATCCATAATTGCACTGTCTGTATCTTGATCCAGATTATCTCTTAACTCAATGCCATAGGACTTTTGATCAAATAAACGAAAAGAGGTAGAACCTCTGTATTCAATTCCAATATTTGATCTAAATACAATCGTATCCCCAATTTGTATTTGAATGACTGATCGAACCTTAGGTTCATTTACAATGGTATTGCCCTTTGTATTGATATATGCAACTGGTACTTTATTGGCAAAATTAGTGATGGAGTACCAAAATGCTTTAGCAGGGAAAGTGTCTGTTATGTTTTTCCCAATTTCTGATGTAATAATTTTATCACTTGTCTTTTGGCAAGCAATAAAAAGAAACATAATACATACGCTGTAGAGTAATCTTTTCATCATTAAATTTAACTCAAAAACAAATCAATAATGAAATTTTAAAGATAATTCGGATAGTAAAAGATCCTACCTTATTTACAATACTGCGCAATTTGCTCATCTACACCAGGATAATTTTTAACTTTTGCTGCTTGTAAAGCACTACACCCTGCTGCGTTATTTCCTGAAGCGATATAGGACATCGCTTTAAAGAATTCAGACTTGCCTGTATTGGCGGATGGTAAATCTATGGCTCTATTAAAATATTGAATGGCTTTTTCATAGGACTTAGCGGTGTAATAGCAAATGCCCATATTTTCAAAATGCGTGTAATTACCAGGCTCTGCTGCACTCGCTTGTAGATAATAATTTGCAGCTACCGTGTACTTCCCTTTCTGAAAAGCTTGTGCACCTAAAGCTGCATAATTAGGTAAAGTTCCTGTGGATATGGCATTGCCGTATAACAATGATTTTGTATTTACAAAGATCGCACTATCTGCCGGGAATTTTGAAATCGCCGTATCCAATAAAGCCCTAGTCACGGCAATTGGGGTTTGATTGATTTCAATTAATCCTAGAATGTATTGATTCCATCCCTCTCCGCTATTTCTGTATTTAATATAGGTTTTAAAGGCCTTGGTTGCTTCTGCAGTATCCTTCATTTTAGCAGATGCAAAAATCATATTCTTATAATAGCTTGTTGCTCTTGGCCAATTATAAAATGCTTTTTTGGCATAGTAAAAAGTACTATCAAATTTACCTTGGGTCGAAAAAATAGCGGTCTTGATAAAGTCATTGTAATGTAGGTATGGATTCACATGATCGCTTTCATTTAATAAGCGCATCGCTTCCTCATTCATCTTATCTCTTAAATAATACCTAGCAACCAATGCTTTAATAGGCAGTGTAGAGGTAGATAAATTAGGGATCTCAGGGAATGCGTCCTTCACGTCCTCCAATGCCATTTTGGGGTCTTCATTGATCTCCCCCATCACGTATTTTTGTACTTTGAGGGATGTGTAGGTTTGATAATTCACATAAATAGCGCCTAAAATTAATAAAATAGGGATAAACAATAACAAGGAACCTTTGAAATCTTTTTGTTTTGTATTGTTTGAGTCGGTAAAATAAATAGGTAGAAATAATAAGGCGGCAGACAAAGCAAACATGGTCTGCATGGAAGTTCTTTCTGCAGGGAAATTAAAAAAGGCATCAACAAAATAACATGCAATGGCCATGAGTGCTATCGCAGTAATTAATTTATGGTCATTGTCTTTTGATTTTCTCCAAAATTGAATTGTAGTAATGCCAAGCAATACAAATAGTGCTGCAAAACTAATACCACCAACTACGCCTAGGTCTGCAAACATTTCTAAATAGTCATTGTGGCAATGATAGGGTACAAATAAATCGTTGGTGTACTCTTTTTCATAAGGGATGGATGCTAATTTCCAATTACCGTATCCTGCGCCTGTAAATGGATGCTTAGAAGCATAATCAATCGCTGCTTTCCATAGTTTTATCCTACTATTTTGCTCACTTGCTACATTGATATCTCCTGTCCTTTTTGTAATGGTACCATAACCACCCTGAAACCCTTGTACATCAACAGCTTTAGACAACATCCCATTGGCTGCAAAAAAAGCAAATATTAAAGGGAGAATAAAATAAGCCAGTTGGGTGCCGATTGTTTTTGTATCCTGCTTCTTATTCAATAAAACAATAGCCGTACTAAATAATACAAACAACACGCCTAAGCCCACATAGGTTGACCTTGTATTTAAAATAAACAAGGCCATGATCCCTAGGAACAAAATAATCAAGCCCAATATTTTACCAATCAATTTATTATGTAAAATCACAAAAAGTAAGAATGGAAATTTGATCAACAAACTTGCTGCCATCACGTTTTTATTCCCGTTTTTACCTGTTAGGCTTACTATATTCTGGTCTAAATTCATATCTACCATATTCTTAGAGAACCCTGTGATCACATACATGGCATCAAAAAGAAGCACAATGGCCACTAAAATAGCCACCACATTAAACAGGCTGGCTACTTGTTTTTTATAAAATAAGATAGATAAGTTCACGAAAATTAAATAGGTACTCACTAACCTAGCCAAACAAACCAAGGTCTCTATGGCATTCATGGAATAAATAAGCGATAGCAATGCCCAAATCACCAAGAAACTATAGACAAGAGTGAATTTTAATTGTAAGACCGCTTGTATCGCTGCTTTATACTGTTGATTGTTTAAAAGGATATAGGAGAGTATGGCAAAGTCCAATAGACTAACATACAACCATTGGGCGCCCATTACATCCGCTCCCCCAAAATCAGGAATAAAATGGACCAATAAATATAATAAGGCGCAAAATCCAGGACCCAATGTATTTTTTTCGACCTGACTCATAGTTGATTATTGTAAAAGCTAAAGATACTAAAATAGTACAAAAAAAATCCGTCCAGGTACTAGGTACAAGGACGGATTTTAAAAGGGGATAAAAAAGGGGGGGCTACTTTGCGGCTAACTCAAATGTCTTAGTGGATGTATTTGAGGATTTTGACTTTGAAGTGACTGTTATTGTAGCAACACATAGTGTTCCACCAGTCAGTCCAGTGACAGTAACCGGATTACTAGCTGCCGAAGAAGATAAATTAGTAGTAAATACCACTGTATTATCTAATTTCTTTTTAACTGTCACTTCTACTGTTACCCCATCTTTAGGTAATGCAGAAGTGATATTTGCGTTTAAGAGTTGAGAAGTTCCAACTACTGCAAATACAGAGCTATAATTTACTTCAGTTCCTGCTATATCCACTTTAAATACAATATCAGCCTCAGTAACTACTACTGGTGGTGGAGTTGGCGGTGTTGGAGAAGGACTATCCCCTCCTTTACTACAACCAGCAAAAGATAGTACAATAGCACTTAGTGCAATGACGCTGCTCTTTCTAATTGAAAATTTCAAATATTGCATAAATTATAATTTAATCATTTTAAACTGATGAGATACTTTTAAGTCTGGTGATGCAACTCTTACGAAGTAAACACCTGGGTTTAATTCATTGAATGTTAGTCTTGATCCCGCTGTAACACCAATTCTTGCAGCCACTTTTGCTCCAGTTGCAGCAGAGAAGACTTCGATATTTAATCTTGGTTGTCCTTTGACAACAAAGTCAATATTCACATAATTGATGAAAGGATTAGGCGTTAACTTAATGAACTCATCCCAACTTAATCTGATGATATCAGTTACTAAGTAATAGTATGTATTACTAGCAACACTTGTACAACCATTTAAAGTAGTTCTTACTGTATAACTACCCACAGCTGTAGGTTTAAATGTAGCACCAGTATTAGTAAGCTTAACCCCATCTTTAAACCAACTTAATTCAGTAGCACTAGAAGAAATTAGATTTCCTGCAGTATCTCTTGAAATAATTGGTGCAATTGGTGTTGGCAATACATTGATATCTAACTTAACTCTGTCGCTATAACAACCAGCTGAAGTATCTACTTGAGCAACATAGTAAGATATAACTCCTAATGATCCAGTGTTAAATGTTGGAGTCACTAATGAAGCTGTACCACCTGTTGCATTTGTGCCATACCAAGCTAGTTTATTTGTTGTTGCAGATGCAGCAAAATTAATGGTCACTGAAGATTGATTTTGACAAGCAACGCCTGCTGAAACAACTGGAGTTGCAGGTTGCTTCGCAACACTTACTACAATTGGTTTAGCAATAGAACAACCTAATGTATCTGTTGCTCTGATATAATAAGTTCCACTAGTATTGACTGCACTTGGTGTTCCAACTTTTACAGTGGCATTGAAATCACTAAAGTAGCTATATGAAAGTTTACTGCTTGTACCACTTAAGATAAGCGATGTATCAGAAAGATTCACAACTGTTGGTAAACATGCTACTGCAGATGCCTTCACATTCAATACTGGCTTAGTGATACAATCCAGACTAACTAACTTAATGATTCTTTCTACAGAAAGACCATTTGCATCTACTGCAGCTACTTTTAATCTAATGGTATCTGCGTCATTCAACTTACGCTTATTAATCAATACCGTATTTGCTAAGTCAAATAAACCATTGTTCTCTCCATTTGCACCTGTAATAAACTTATAAGTTAAAACTGGCGCCTCGGTAGGAACTGGCTCATATGTTGCTCTTAATGAAATTACAAATTTAGAAGAATCTGCATTGGTTTTATTATAGTAGAAAATAGAAGAATCTTTTTCATTTACTAATAATTTAACTGGTGCTTGAACAACATTAAATATGTAATTCTTATCAAAGTAGCTACCAAAATTATCTGTTGCTCTTAATTTAATCTTATAAGAAGTAGCAGTTGGTTTAGCATTCAATAATAAGTTATTGCTAACTGTGTCTAATCTAAAGATCGCATCAGAAGTCGTACTTGCATCACTGATAATAGAGAATTTAACGGTCGCAGTTGTATCAGCATGTTTAGAAGTTACTTTGTATTTAAAGCCTTCTTGATCATTTTGCTTGATCACAAATGTGCTCAAACTATCTCCATTCAAGAAGATATTAGATGGTGCAGAACGTTCAGTCAAAGTTCTATTAGAACTGATTTGAATAATTCTATTATCAGAGAACACCGAACCAGCATTTGCAGCATCTATCGCTTGTACTGACCAATAATAAGTACCTTGATCTAGCAATAAGGATATAGATGTATTTGTTCCTGCATTACCTGTTTCTGGTGTCTTTCTAATACCTGAGATTAAATCTGAATTAGGATCAATCACATCAGATAAGCCTGGCTTAGTACCAATTGAAATGGCATAAGTTAAACCATCTTTTGGTGTCTTATCATCTACCGCTTGCTGCCAGTTAAACTGAACTAAGAATTTAGCTTCTACCTGACTAATGATTGTTGAACTACTAGTCTTAGGTTTCGATGGAGCAGCATTTGATATATAATTTGCCTCAGCATAATTATCATCGGCAATCGTAATAGATGAATCTGCGAATGGAACAACCACATTGTTTACAATCATAGGCGTACTAGATTGTGCCAATGATTGGCGAACTTTCAAATTATTATTAGCAGAAGCAGGATCAACTACTTTTGCAGACAAATCACGCACATTCTTTAAGATTTTGAAAGAAGAGCTGATTGTAGATTCATTGGTTAATGGATTCACAATTTTTTCCGTACCTACCAATACCACATCCAATACTTTCTTACCACTAAAGTCTCCTAATGTAGGACGCATAGTGATGTAATTACCGAATGGGAACGTAGGTAATTCTTTAAACTTAGTAATGCCATTTGTTGCTGCGGTCGTAGGATCTGCTAATGCCATAGAAGAAATACTTCCAGCACCTGCTCTTACCCCGCTAAAGATAATATCTGGATATCCGTCGGTATTGATATCACCCCATGTAGTTTGACCAGATTCAAATGGTTTAATATCTGAATTTGTTTGAATAAACTGAATTGTTTTAGCTACAGAGTCAACAAATTTATTTTGATAAATTCTAAATACTTGTCCTGTAGAAGAACTTGTACCTGACAATGATAAGTCTAATAAACCATCATTGTTATAATCAATCAGATCTAATGTAGCATTTCTTAAAGCTGGAATACTTATAGAGGTATTCTTAGCAAATGAAATGTTGTTTGAAGTATCTGAAGTATTCATGTACACTTCGCCTAATCTTCTTCCATCAATATTATCATATAAGATGGCTAGATCTAATTTCAAATCCTTATTGATATCACCAAATTGTAAACTCACATTAGAAATACCATTGTTGGTCAATAAGACATCTAAATTGTTTTTTATCGCCAATGCTTTAATTCCATGTTGTTTATTGGTAGTGTCTTTATATAAACCAATGAACTTGAATACACCAGATTGTGTATTATCCACACCAGAATAGATCATATCTACGTAACCATTTTTATCAATATCCACAAAAGCAATTTTTGGAGTTGCTAATGCCTGTCCATTGAAAATAAGACTTGTGATATTTTCAAATTTATAGTTACCTCTATTTTTAAAGACGGCTAATCTACCATTACCATTGTTGTAATCATTACCTGCAACAACTAGGTCTAATAAACCATCATTATTTAAGTCGACCCACTTAATTTCTGCGTTAGCTATATTAGCTAAATCATCTCTAAAGTTGGTACCAGAAGTACCTGATATACCTGATATAGATCGCGTAGAATCATTTGGCAACTTAACAAACTTGCCACCCATATTTCTATATAGACCAACAGGGGTATTATTATTACCAAAATCACCTCCATTCACTACTTTACCTAAATAGATAAAGTCAAACACCCCTTTATTATTCACGTCTGCCCAAGCAAAGGATGGTTTATCCAAAGGTTGGATTCTTGTATCCACCAATCCACCTTGGTTTAAGAACTGCCATGGATACTTTAAGACGATTTTTTGACTTGTTGCAAATTTAGAAGATGAATAGTTTCCATCTACAGATTGCACTGACCAATAGAAGACACCTGGTGGCAATTCAATATAATATTGATTTGATCCAATTAGTGAAGTATTTGGTGTCAATAATTTATCATTTGCTGGATTTACTTGAACCACTCTTAAGTCACTTAATCCTGGTTTCGTACCTAATTTTAAATTATAGTACAAGTTTGCTGGTGCAGTTTTATCATCTGTTGCAGCATCCCAAAGTAGTAATATCCTACCCTGACCTTGATCAATGAATCTTAAATTTTTAGGTGCAGAAGGCTCTTTATTAACATTTTCACCTTGGTCGTTCAAATAAATACTTGTAGAACTTCCAACTAACTTATTTCCACTAATCACCATGTCCATACTTCCATCACCATTCGCATCAGCCCAACTAATTGCAGCTTCTGTATATTGAGGAATGTTTGCATTCTTAGATAAAGTAAAATTACCAAACCCACCTTCGTTCAAGTAGAACTTAGTGACTGGATTTGCTTTCACATCTCTTCCAGCCAAAGTAATATCAACTAAACCATCATTGTTAAAGTCGACTAATTTAATATCTCCTTTCTCAACGCTATCTAGTATAATGCTAGTTGCATTGTAGATATTGTTGTAAGAGAAGAATGAACCAAATTTAGCATTCTTACTTTCTATAGTTTGGTTACGTAATAATAACAATTGAGGATAATCAATGAAAGTATTACCAGTTTGTCTTCTAGCAGTACCCATTGCTACGATATCCGTATCACCATCACCATCCATATCGGCAATATCTAATTTAGCATCTCTCATTGCTAAATTCATACCATAGGTATAACCATTATTACTATTTTGTCCATAGTTATTGGTTGTAATCTTCGGATCCAACAAAGTATTTACACGAATACCACCTTGAGGGGACCCACTTGTACCAGTACCAGAGAAGATTAAATCCAAATCACCATCTAGGTCATAATCCAAGAACCTTGCATCCGCATTGTACATATCAGGCACTGCAAAGTATGCATTGAATTCTGGATCCACTTTGAAATTACCCTTTCCGTCATTTTGATATAAATAAGAGCGTGCGTTACCGTTTACATCCTGACCAGTGGTGAACATATCTAATGTACCATTGTTGTTGTAATCTCCAAATGTCATATTAGAAAATTTCAAACCAGCCACACTTGTAGGTGTGCTAACTTCAAATACGCCTTTATTATTAATCAATTGTTGGTAAACAACAGCTGCGCCAGATTGACCAATAATAGATAAATCCAACCAACCGTCATTATTTAAATCAACCCACTTCACATCGCCATATCTAAATGCACGATTCGCTAAATTAAGATCTTGGAAAGAACCATTTTTATTCTCGTAAATCTTAGTGATATTTCCAATATCATCATTTTGACCAATGACTGCAAGATCCATTAAACCGTCATTGTTGTAATCACCCCAACTGAATTTTGCATTGTACAATCCTGGGATTGCATTCTCAATACTTTGTAAAGGATCCTTAGGACTGAATATAACTTGCGTATAGGCAGATGCATTACCCTCCTTATTCACCATTTGCAATGAAACATAATAAGGTTTCTTACTTGATAGATTTACGTCATTGAACTCAACTGAGTCTGGATAATTTCTTGCATAAACCCTATCTAAAATAATTGGAATAGTTGGGTTTGATGCACGATAATTATACCCAGTATTGATTCTTGCAGCCTTATAATTTGATAAAGTATCTACTTTGATATTGGCAAAAATATACTTATCAATATTATCTTTTGTAGGTGTCCATTTTACTTTAACGCCATAACCATTATTAGTTACTTTAATATCATCAGCGTTGATAGCAGCTGGCGCTGTTCTTACAAAATTGTCTTCTCCCTTAGTTTGCAACCATGCCTTAAATACATAGTTATTGCTATTCCAATTGATTGAACCATCTGCTTCTTGTCCCATTTCCATCCATGTCAAATCCTTGAAACCATCTTTATTCAAGTCAACCAATCTTAAGTTAAATAAACTCCAAACAGTATTCGCATTGAAAGGAATACCACCTATTTTCTTTTTAACAAATTCAGATTGTTGGTTATTGATATAAGCCACTACTGAACCAGAGTTGTCTACTGTAATTACATCTGGATAAGAGTCATTATTGATATCCCCTACAGTAAGCTTACCATCATTCAATGCAGCGTTTACTTGCATTGCAGATGCTACCGATTTGAAATTTTCATCTAAATCATAAACCTTATAGTTACCGCCATTAATTCTGGTTAAAATCTGAACTTTTCGTTCATTTTTGAAATCATTAATATACAGATTAGAACCCCAATCCACATTGATTCCAGTATGATACATAAAGAATTTACCTGCTTTCTTATTAGAAACAAAGACCACCAATGGATTGCCATTTGTCTGTCCTAATCCTATACCGTTAGCCCAATTAGTGGTACCAAAAATATCAGGAATACCATCATTATTAATATCAATGAATTTCACCAACTTAATAGAAGCACTCACTTGACTGATATTTGAGTTCGACAAGTTTATAGAAGGATTAGGCTCCCACTTCACTTGCTGCAATGTTGCAACCATCTCTTCTTTTCCGTCAAAATTACCATCCATAAATTCAACATTGGCTTCGATATTTTGTCCACCATTTGTCGCCCATTCATTTAAACTGAATATTGGCTGATCCCACTTGTAAGTTAAATTAGACGTTTGATCCCATCGATTTAACATGCCACTATTATTAAAGAATTGTTTTGGCACATTTGTTGTGTCAATTCTGAAATTCAAACTCTTATCATTCACCAAATAAGCCATTTGAGTCTTATCATTCGTATTGCCTGCTTTTCTAAAGTAAGCTACAAAATCAAAGTCGTCATCACCATTCACATTCGTTGCTGAAAGCAATTGTAAATAATCAGCTTTACCCTTATTTAATAGAGATTTTTTATTTAAACTGAATGTGATGTTATTTGAACCTGTTATTCTGTTAGTATTCAAGACATTTAAATAGTCAGATTCATTAGGAGAATTAGATGTACTATCAACTGTCTTAAATTCTTGAGAATAGAAAATCACTTTTGGTAAACCTGGAGTAGCTTCTGATCCAAGATTCACAAGATGCATTAAACTAGACACATGACCACCATTTCTGCTGCCAGATTTAATTTTAATACTAGCTGTATCCACTCCAAAATTAATTGCTGGAATAAAGATGGTATCTAAAATAGACTTTACATTACTTAAACCTGTTCTGATTTCTGATGCACCAGAACCTAATGTTGCTTTCAATGCATAAAAATAAGTCTTATCATTTGGCAACTCATCTGTAATGGTATTTTTTGCTAAGTCTACTGTGATACTCAAAGGCGCAATGGTATCTAAAGAGGTTCTAATGGTATCTCTATATACTTTAATGCTTGCATAGCTAACACTTGCATCTGGCTTCTCCCAAGTTAAAGTGATTGCTTTAGCAGCTCTTTGCAAACGAGTGATTTGAGGAGCAGCTAAACTAAACTTACTTTCAAATGCACCAACATCACCAGCTGTTCCAGTTGGATTAGGTCTAGTTACATTATTGTAATCATATGTAATGGCATTTAAAGTATCGTTGAATTGTGTTCCAGGAATAACGAATCTTGATTCAGCCATACCTAAAGCTGGAGAGAAAGCACTTAAACTAAAGTCGTTGCTTGAAGGATTATTGAATTGTGGATCTACTAATTTATTAGATGCAGATTGTGCAGCTAATTTTGAATTGTCCACAATTGAACCTACAACTCTAAAGAATTTTTCGTTGAAATTAGCGTCATAACCATTTTCACTTAAAATACTGTTAAAAATAACTGCAGTTCTTTCTGCACCACAACAGTTTCTTGATAAATAAGTATTGTTTGCAATAACAGAATTTACAACTCTTAACACTTTAATTTTTGGTCTTGTTGAATCTTGTCCACCATTTAAGTTGAAAACACCATTTTGAGTTATATTATTTATAATCAATGAATTTCTTATTTCAGGAGCTGATTGATCAATACTAAATACATATTGAGATGCATTATTAGAGAATGTACAAGCATCAAATAATGGATTTGAGTTATAACTGATATCAACAGCCACGGGAGCACCATTGGTGTTCCATTGTGTCATTGTTGATTCTGAAATAACCAAACCAATGAAAGTATTTCTTGCTTTAGGATACACATCAACATTCCAGTCATTTTGATCTTGAATTCTAATAATTGGTTTAGAACTAGCAAATTCTACACTAGGTCTTAGTATAGCTTTACCCTTATTCTTAGCCATGATAATCACTACTTTCTTAATTAAATCCAAATTTTCATAATAGACACCATCATTTAACATGATCGTATCTCCAGCATTACTATTATCTATAACATATTGAATGCTCTTTATTGGAGAAAATGCCCCTCCAAAATTGGTTGACTTGCCTAAAGTATCAATGATCCAAATATTATTTGCTGTTGCAGATGCTAATTTAGATATCGTACTAGCTGCACCAACACTATCAACCACTGCAATGCCATAAAAATACTTGGCATTTGCTTTTGCTGTTTTATCAATATAAAACGAAGTGTCTACGCTTGTAGCAATTTTCTCTAACAATGAAGAAGTCACACCTCTATACACATTGTATTTACGTTTACCCGCTGTGTCTGTCCATTTCAATGCGATAGCTCTAGGTCCTGCATATGCTGATACTGTATCTACAGGTGTAGGTGGCACGTTTGGCTGAACTGATAACTCACTAGAAAGACCACTATATAATTTTGTTGTAGTTCCAGAAAAGGCTCTTACTCTGTAAAAATATTTAGTTAAATTAGTTAAGTTACTATCTATCAAATTTAATGTATCTGCATTATTGATAGTATAAGTTGCAGATGATGGAGTCGTTGTAATGGCAGAAGTAGCTCTAAATACTTCGTAACCATTGATTACACCATTTGTTGGTTTTCTCCACTTCAAAATAACTTTTTTATCGCTACCATCTGCAGAAACTAAAATAGGAGATGGGAAACCAAAAATGGACTCCACTGCTCCAATATCAGCATTTGTTCCAGATGGACTAGGTCTTGAAGTGCCATAGATGTCAGTACTTGAAACAGTCCTGGTATTATTTTTCCAATATTGATTCTTACCTGCATTAATTAATTGACTTGAAGGAGCCAATTTTAATGTAACTGTATCCTCGATTGAAGGATCATCTAAAATTAAATTATTGGAATAACTGATTGTTAATTTGTCAAAAATATTCGATTTACTTAGATCATTTTTGAAATAGTTATTCTCAATAAACATATCTCCAAATTGACTTCCCCAAGGAACAACATAAAAATCAACATCGTTTTTATAAAACAAATTGTTTACTAAATATGTCGTTGGATTTTGATTATCTACACTAATTGCAGGTACCAAGTTTCCATAAAAAGAGTTATTTGTAACAGATAGCGTATCATTACCCCCAATCATCAAGACATAATTTTGTCTATTATTATTTCCGTTATTTAAAAATTCTTTAGTTCCATTGTTTATGAAAATATTATCAGTAATCAATGTTTTTCCATTTACCCATCCATCAATAACACCTAATCTTATCCAATTATTATTAGGTTTTGTAACATTCAAATTATTATTAGAAAATCTATTATGTTTAATTGTATAATTACTTCCTTCAAGTCTAATCTTACCAAAGTTATTTTCAAATGTGGTGTTGGTAATGATTGTACTGTCTCCAAAATTTGAATAACGTATTGCGTCTTCATAGTTTCCATTAGGATCTGTCGCAATAGTTTGATTACCATTATCAGAAAAAATTGATCGATCGATTGTTATGCTACTTGGCCCACCCCACTGATAATTGAAGAATTTTGCGGTACCACGCAGGTTTTTAAAATGTAAGCCTATATATTTATTTCTATTATTTCCTGGAACGTTATTATTAGCGTAAGTGAAAATATTGCCTGTTAAATTAGCTCCACTTATAATTGTACTTCTAATTGCTGCAGTATCTGTAGCGTCTAAAAAATACCTTGATGCAATGGTGATTCCAATTGGCACTTTTACTTTCTCATTATATGTTCCTGGCATTAAAATAATCACATCACCTTTAATTGCCTTTGTTAATGCAAAGGTTAAAGTCTTAAATGCGTTATCCACAGAAGAACCACTTCTTGAATCAAGTCCAGTATTTTTAACATACCATGTAGCAGCTGTAAAAGTTCCATTTGTTGCTATTGAAACAACTAAGCTATTATCAGATACAACACTGTCTTTATCCCTTGCAACCAAATAATAATGATAAGTTGTGCTTGGATTGGTATTAAGGTCATCATAAGTTGAAGTAGTATCTCTTAAAGAGATTAATAATGTCGCAGAATTTGCAGTTAACCCCCTGTAGATATCTATATAAGGAGTATTTGTGGGCGTTGTGCCCCCTGCGCTATATTTTGTAGTAGAAGACCATGTCAATGCAACGCCTGATCTGCCTGTACCGACTAATGCTAATGCAGTAGGTTTGGATACATTACTTGCACTTGTAGGAGTCAAAATAGTACTCACATTACTTAAAGCAGATTTAGCTTTATTTGAAAAAAGTGTTTTTACTCCATAGTAATACCTTGTATTTGTCGCAATTGCATTCGTGTCAATAAATAAAACCTGAGTGCCTCCGGCAAAAACAGCTGAATCTTTAGGCAGTGTCAATAGATTTACTGTATCGCTTGAAAGACCACGATATAAAATTATTGAGTCTCCTATTGGTCTACTTGGAACTGAATAAAAAACCTTAACAGCATTTTTTGAACTAGATACTGCATTTTGGAGATTAACAATTTGAGGAGTTGGATAGTTAAGTTGAGATTCAATTGCACCAACATCAATAGTTGTTCCTGATGGATTAGGACGATTATTCCCAATAAAGTCCTTAGATAGACTAAGACTTAAAATACCAGCTCCAATACCAGCGCTTGTGTTTTTTAAAGCAAAATTTAAATTAGCGGTATCTTCAAATTGAGCATTGCCAATTATATGTGATGCAGTATCATAATTAAAAGTAAATGAAGTAGAAAAATTACTTAGCCCTTTATCCCTACTTATTTCTTGTGCTAATAAGTTGTTCTTAAAGAAATAATTAGATGGCTTACCATTGTTACCACCATCTCCCCAAGCAAATTCACTATTGGTATTTCTGGTTGACTTATCGTAATTATTGTCAATGATATTATTATACCAATAAGTTGCAAACATACTATTTTCAAAACCTCCCCACCAGTTAATAAAGTAAGCTGTTTTTGTATTGTTTTTATAAAATGTATTATTAACTACTTCTATTGTATCCCTAAGTTCATCACCACCAGATGTCAATATCTGGTCTCCGCTATTGTTGTAAAAAATATTATTTTTAATCTTTCCTTTTATTCTTTCTGCGTAAATAATTCCACCTAAACCTTGCTGATTCCATGGACCACCTCTACTGTCATTTTCTGTATTAGATGACACTGCTCTGTTATTATAGAAAAGTGATGACTCAATCGAGAATGGTGCGTCTGTACCAATTAATTGAAAACCAAAAACAGACAAACCTATATTATTGAAAACGGTTGTATTTCTGATTTTAGTACCTCTGAAAAAGAATGGAATTGAACTTAATGAACCTGAGTTTTTAAGGATACAATTTCTAACCAATCCACCTTCTATATCCAAAGCCCATTTACTTGCACTGTCTACCGTAAATCCAATCATTTGGAAATAAGTACTATCTCTATTGTTTCCAGTAACTCTAAATAAATTATCTGTATTAGCGTTATTCTGAGTAACGCCTGCACCAGATAAAATTGTTTTACGGATATGACTTGTGTCTCCATCAATCAAATACAATGATGCAAAAACAAGTTTTTTACTTGAATAATTACTGTTAAAGAAAACCTTTTCTTTATAGGTACCTTCACTAACAAGTACGGTATCACCATTTCTAGCAGAATCCACCGCCATTTTAATAGTTGAGAAACTTGTACCACTGTTAGTAGTAGAACTTGGGTCGACAGTGATTCTTCTTGGAGAACTTGACTGTGCATTTACCTGCATTACTAAACTGCTGATTACGATCGTAGCACCTAATAAGGTTTGCTTCAATTTTGATAAAATCATAAAAGAATAATTACTGTTTTGTGTTTAAACAAAACTTGTTAATTAAAAAATAAAACAATGATTATACACCAATAAGATATGGGGATATGCTTTACAGGGGGGATGTGTAATATGTTAAATATATTAACAAACATTAGAATATAAACGAATTGGCCTTAGAATTTATTCATTTAATATAAAATTAATGTTGACAATGATCTTAATTATACATTAACAATATTATATATATTATAAATTAATTAAATATAATATATTATTTTTGTTTAAGTTCATGTCATAAAATCAGTTAATGATCATAGTCATCTAAACCCATTTTTATAGGCTTGATGTATTTATAATCACTAATTTTACCCCCTAAATCAACCATTTTGGAAAATACAAGCTGTTATTACGATGGACAAATAAGTCCTTTTAGCCAAACCGGCATGTCCCTCAACGATTTACTGATTCAAAGAGGGTATGGCATTTTTGACTACCTAAGGGTGGTGGACAACAAGCCTTTATTTGTAGAAGACCATTTAGACCGTTTGTACAATTCTGCTGCGATCATGCACATGGATGTGCCTCAATCAAAAGAGTCCATTTTAAAAATCGTGATGGAATTAGTGGCAAAAAATGATATGCCCTATTCGGGACTAAAATTGATTGTTTCTGGAGGAGACAGTTCGGATGGCTATACTTTAGAGCAACCAAGACTGACGATTATTCAACAGCCCTTACCAGTTCCTTCCAATCAATTTTCGGTAAGCCCTTTTGCACTAATGAGTCATCCTTTTCAACGTCAATTACCGCAAGTTAAAACAACGGATTACTTGATGGCCATTTATTTGCAACCTCAATTAAAGGCTTTTGGTGGACAAGATATTTTATACACCCACGAGGGGATGATCAGAGAATGTCCTAGGTCCAATTTTTTCTTGATTTCTGAGCAAGGACATATTGTAACTGCTAAAGACCAAGTATTAAAAGGAATTACAAGAAAAAATATTTTAGCAGAAGCATCTGCAAATGGCATTACAATCGAAGAAAGACCAATAGCCCTAGAAGAAATCAAAACTGCAAAGGGCGCATTCATTGCAAGTTCTACAAAGCGTATTATTCCTGTTACCAAAATAGATGCTACAAATATCCCAACCGACTCCCCAATTTTACAAAAAGTATTTGACCTATTGGTTCAAAAAGAACAAGCTTATTTGAAAGCATAAATCAAGAAAGAAAGAAAGAAGAAAAAATAATTATAGTATGAAAAGTTTTTAACCGAAAAGTTTTAACTAAAAATCTCTATTAAAAGTCTTAAACGAAAAAAGGGCTAACTAATTTAAAAACTAGTTAGCCCTTTTTGTATTTCATCTACAATTTATTTCAACTGCTTTCTTAAGGAATCTAGTTTACCTACATATAAACTACGACCATGCGTTCCTAGAATAATCTCATGATCTCTTGGGTGAATCTCTAAGTCATGCACTGGAACACTTGCTGGCAAGCCTTTTGTCCAAGCCATTGAGCTATTACCTCCATCCAAACTTACATACAATCCACCATCAGTTCCTACATACAATACTTGTTCAGCAACTGCATCCTCTTTGATGACATTCACTGGCTCTGATGGTAAGTCTTTCATGATTTGTTTCCATGTAGTGCCATAATCATCACTTTGATATACATAAGCGTTGAAATGATCATTACGGTATCCATTCAATGTAACATAGACTCTTGCAACATTGTATTTGCTCGCTATCACTCTACTTACATATAAACCCTTTGGTAATTTTTGGCTAATCATAGTAAAACTATTACCGCCATCTTTAGATACTTGTACATTACCATCGTCCGTCCCAACATAGATCAATCCAAAACGAATCGGACTTTCACTAATGGTAGTGGTTGTTCCAAATGGCACATCTCCTTGAGCAGGATTGGTTGTTAGATCCGTGCTTAAAGTCACTAAACTATCGCCCTTACTCATTGAACGGTGAAATTTATTGGAACCAAAATAAAATACATCTTGATTATGACGACTTAATAAAATTGGTGACTGCCAGTTGTATCTTACTGCAGGCTCTCCTAAATCACGCGTTGGACGAACTGATTTACGCTCCTTAGTCACTAAATTTTGTCTACTATAAGCTCCAAATTGAGAACCACTATATACCGTTTTGTTATCTCTCCAATCTACTTGTACTTGCATACCATCTCCACCACCTATCATTGTATATGGATTTTGTCCTCCATCATACCAATTGTAGTTTTCCTTGGTTGTACTTGATCCAAACCAAGTTCCATTGTCTTGTAATCCACCATACACATTATAAGGCTTCGCCATATCGATTGCGATATTGTAAAACTGTCCAACTGCTGGTGTATTGGCTTTGAACCAATGTGCTCCATTGTCATAAGTAATATTACATCCACCATCATTACCAATAATCATATGGCTATCACGTGCGCCATTCATCCAAACAAAGTGATGGTCCGCATGCACATTCTCCTTACCAATTGAACTAAATGTTTTTCCACCATCCGTACTCAATAAAACGCTTACACCTGTGATCGCTATTTTATCTGGATTGCTTGGGCTCACAAATACTTTACCAAAATAATACCCATAAGTGCTATACAATTCTATTGGCTTAACATGTGTTTTAACCCAGCTTAAGCCTGCATTGTCAGAACGATACACTTGCGCACCATAAATTGGTGTTTCAAATAAAGCGGTATTTGCGTCATATAAATAATCCCAAATACAATTAGGGGCTAATTTACCAGACTTTACATCTTGCTTAATATTTTCTGCATTGTACTTTGTTGGGATGCCATTTCTTGGAGACTTTAAAAATGCATTTAATTTTTTATCATCTAAAGCAAGAAACTGGTCAACTGTCAAAGTTTTAAAATCTCTTAACACATATCTTGTTGTGTCAGCTGCTTTTTGCATTGCAGTATCCGGTTGATGAAAATTATTATCCACGATTGCATACACAATAGAAGGATTTTTTGGATACACTGCTAAACCAATTCTACCTACACCATCCCCTGAAGGAAAGCCGCTCGTTGGTGTAGACATTAAAGTCCAATGGTCACCACCGTCTGTGCTCTTATAAATACCAGATGTTTTTCCTGATTCTTCAAAATTAGAAGCTGTTCTTGTTCTATACCACATTGCAGCATACAACACTTGTTCGTTACTTGGGTCGATGTCTACATCAATGGCGCCTGTGTTTGCATCCGATGCTAAAGTTTGGTTCCAAGTTTTTCCTGCATCTGTTGTTTTATAGATCCCTCTTTCTTTGCTCTCTGAATATAAATGACCTAGAACAGCCACCCATGCAGTGTTCGGATCTTTTGCAGATAATTGAATCTTTCCAATATGGTGACTCTCTGGCAATCCAAGGTATTCCCAAGACTTACCATTATTGGATGAACGATACACCCCTAAACCTGCATAAGTAGAACGACTACTATTGACTTCGCCTGTACCTACCCAAATATTTCTGTTCTGCCAGTTCACTGCAATATCACCAATCGTCAAAACATCCACTGAGTCAAAAATAGATACAAAGCTTTGTCCATTGTTTTTTGTATGCCATAAACCACCCGAAGCATATGCTACATAAAATTCTGTAGGGTCTTGAGGATTCACCTCAATGTCCACCACACGACCGCTCATAATGGAGGGGCCAATATTTCTGAAACCTGTTTCGTTTAAAGTAGATCGACTCAACAATTGCTTTCTTTGGTCAATTGATTTTAATCTTTCCTGAGCAGATGTTGCTTTAATTTGTGCTTGTACAAATAAAGTACAAAATAGGGCCGAGATGGTTAAAAGTCTTTTCATGCAATCAAATTTTTATTAAGGTTTTGAAGTTAAGACTTTTTCAAAAGCAATCATAAAAAAAATGACTAGCGTGCATTCACTCCCTTTTACCTTCAATTTTTATCGTAAATTTGAGCATGCATATCCTTATCGTTAACAATACCAGTATCCCAGTCAAGCAATATGGAGGTACCGAAAGGGTTATTTGGTGGCTTGGCAAGCAATTGGTGCATATGGGGCATAAAGTATCCTATTTGGTTGGTCCAGGTTCCTATTGCCATTTTGCAACGGGCGTGCATGTCTTAAATCATGACATTCCATTTAACCAACAAATACCAGCTGGGGTGGATCTGGTGCATTTAAACTGTAAGGTTAATGAGACCCCTAAGATCCCTTATATTTTCACTTTACATGGCAATACCAATGATCAAAATCCAATGGATATCAACACAGTCTTTGTGTCAAAAAATCATGCAAGCAGATACGGCAGTGTCTCTTATGTACATAATGGCATTGATCCGGATGATTATGGAGATTCAGGATTAGATCAAAAAAGAAACTACTTTCATTTTTTAGGCGACGGAGCTTGGCGTGTGAAAAATCTAAGAGGCGCTATTAAGATTGCGCAAAAAGCGAAACTAAAATTTAGAGTCATTGGCGGCAAAAGATTCAACTTCAACCAAGGCATTCGACTCACATTTGATCCTCGCATACATTTTGATGGGATGATCGGCGGTGCAGAAAAAAATAACCTACTAAAAGGTTCAAAGGGCTTGATTTTTCCAGTCCTATGGAATGAGCCATTTGGATTATCCATTGTGGAGAGCCTTTATTTTGGATGTCCAGTCTTTGGCACGCCTTATGGTTCCTTAACAGAAATCATTCACCCAAGTGTAGGCATCACAAGTAATTCATTGAGTACACTTGTAGAAGGCGTTCAACATGCAGGTCAATTTGATACAAAAACCTGTCATGAATATGTAATGGAGAATTTCACAAGTACACAAATGACAAAAGCATACCTGTCAAAATATGAAACGGTATTGAATGGTGAACATTTAAATGATACTGCACCAGTTTTAACAACAATTCAAACACAAAAGTTTCTTCCTTTTTTACCTTAGATAAAAAACTGAATTACTTTTTTAGAGCTGCTTGGAAATTACCATCCATTAAATTAATGGCTTCGTAATACCCCTGCTTATACCATTTACAACGTGCCAAATACGCCACCAATTGTTGTTGTAAAAGGGGATTTTGCAACATGGATCCTGGCAATCCTTTTTGATTTGTCTTTCGTAAATATTGATCCAATAATTTTGTGAGGTCTTGCTTGGCATAATCCGCAACAAATACTTGTACAGATGAATATTGATTCAATGTATTTTTAAGATAATATTGTAATACAAATTCATTCATGGTGCCTTCTAAATAAAGTTTGGCATAATTTGAATCTGCATACAATACATTGGATGGCAACCATTGATTCGGAATAATCCCTCCACCACCATATACTGTATTGCCTTTTGGTGTCTTATACGATTTGCCAATTGATGCTGTATCTAGATTTCCATTACTAGATGCTGCCATTCTTTCAATAAAATCATGCTCATAAGCCAACTTCCCATTTTGATAAGGACGTTGAATATTACGTCCCAATGGTGTAAAGTATTTAGCAGTGGTCAACCTTAAAGCCCCTCCATTGGATAACCTAAATTGTTGTTGTACCAATCCTTTACCAAAAGACCTTCTTCCAATTACTTTAGCTCGATCCCAATCTTGTAAAGCACCTGCTAACACTTCACTTGCAGATGCCGAGGTTTCATCCATCAAAATAGTAATTGCACCTGTTTCAAATAAACCTTCACGCTTGCTATAATAATTGACTCTTGGTGCATGTAAGCCTTCTGTGTACACAATTAATTTATTGCCTGCTAATAGCTCATCTACAATCCCTACCGCTTCTGATAACAATCCACCGCCATTGCCTCTTAAATCAATGACAAGGGATTTCATTCCTTTTTTTAATAAAGGCTCCAATGCTTGCATAAAAGCCTCATAGGTTCTATCTGCAAATTTGTCAATTTTGATATAACCAATGGTATCGCTCAACATATAGGCAGCATCAATTGGAGAAACCGGTACAGATGCTCTAGTTAAATTAAAAGTCATTTTTTGTTGATTGCGCAGCACGCTCAATTTTAAACTTTCTTCTGCTGGCCCTTTTATTTTTCGCTTGATGGCTTCTCCATCTAATTTATTACCAGATAATTTTACAGTATCATCCACGGTCAATAAAATATCACCTGTCTTTAATCCAACTTTTTCTGCTGGACCCCCTGGTAGCACATAAGCTACAAAAACACTGTCTCTGAATTGTTGAAATTCGATGCCTATGCCTTTAAAATTAGGTTGTAATTGTTCATTGGCTTTTACCAAATCTGCTGGTGGAATATAGACAGAATGAGGATCTAATTGTCCCAAATAAAAATCAGCCAATTTGGTTTGAGTGCTATCCAAGTTCACTTGATCCACATATTTTGATTTAACCAATTCAATGATCTCGTCCATTGCAGAATTTGAATCAAGTGAAGGAAAGCCAATAGAAAAACTTCCTTTTAAAAAAATTCCTATTCCAATACCCAATAAAAGTACGCCTGCATAGATGATTGGGGTCACCCAACTTGTTTGGGTCGATCGAGGTTGATTTTGTTGCATGTTGTATGAATTCTTGGCAAATTTACATCAATTCAAAA
>JBILIU010000050.1:0-9419 GCA_044368905.1 Sediminibacterium sp.
GATCGCACAACACTTAATTTCATTGTTCAACGAACATTGCAATTAGAAATATATTGAACGCTTTTTGTTTTTAGATGGGTTAGTAATTACGGCCGCACTTTCTAGTGTGGCCATTTTTTTGCTAATAATCACTTACTTTGCAGTACTTAATTAAGACTATGTATCCTAACTTATATTATCTAATCAAAGACCTTTTTGGAATTGAACTCAATGCATTAAAATTGGTGAATTCATTTGGCTTTTTTGTGGCAATGGCATTTGTGTCATCTGGATAT
Organism: Sediminibacterium sp.; assembly: GCA_044368905.1. Classification (GTDB taxonomy): domain Bacteria; phylum Bacteroidota; class Bacteroidia; order Chitinophagales; family Chitinophagaceae; genus Sediminibacterium. Next base: position 276 of record JBILIU010000050.1, read on the forward strand.
GTCTTGTACCTGGAATTAAAAAGAAAATCGGCTTTAGGGGAGTTTAGTTATACCGAAGAAAAAGAAATTATTGGTGCTCCAGCAACGACGGGTGAATTGTTAAGTGCTGGATTTTTTGGATTTATTTTTGGATATAAACTTATTGGTGCATTTATCATTGCAGACGCATTAAACAATACACAGGCTTTTATTTTATCCTTAGAGGGAAGTATGGGTGCGGGGATTTTAGTTGCAGCCATCATGGTCTATTTAAAATGGAAAGAAAAGGACAAAATAAAAATGACAAAGCCTGAAACCCGCACTGTACAAGTGTGGCCGCAGGATAGAGTAGGTGATATTGTTTTGAAAGCAGCACTTTGGGGTTTCCTTGGTGCAAAGATTTTTCATAATTTAGAAAACTTAGAAGAGTTTGGTAGAGACCCCATTGGTTCACTTATTTCATTTAGTGGATTGACATTTTTTGGAGGTTTAATTTTAGCTACAATTGCAATTATCTATTATTTAAAAAAGGAAAAAATTTCTGTGATTCATTTTGCAGATGCGATGGCACCCACCATGTTATTTGCTTATGCAGCTGGCAGAATTGGATGTCAAATTAGTGGAGATGGAGATTGGGGTATTGTGAATACCAATTCAAAACCTTTTGGGTGGATACCAGATTGGGCATGGGCCTATCAATATCCGCACAATGTGGTGAACGAAGGGGTGGCTATTCCTGGATGCGTAGGTGCTTATTGCAATCAGTTGCCTTTACCAGTTTATCCAACGGCATTGTATGAAATCATCATGATGTTCATTTTGTTTGCGATCATGTGGAGTTTCCGAAAGAAAGTGACTCAGCCTGGAAACCTAACAGGTGTTTATTTGATTTTTGCCGGTGGTGAAAGATTTTTGATTGAAAAGATTAGGGTGAATAACAAATATGATTTTTTACCATTTCAACCAACACAAGCAGAACTGATTTCAGTAATTTTAATATTGATTGGTGGGTTGTTTATTGTTAAATCAAAAACTTGGTTCCCAATCAAAAAAGCTTAATACAAACAAAGACACAAACAGATTTATTTTCAAATACAATTCGAATATTATTCATCTTTAAATTTTTATTATGCCATCATTTGATATCGCAAGTTCAGTAGACGTTCAAATATTAGATAACGCTGTTAACGTGGTGAAAAAAGAAATCACCAATCGATTTGATTTTAAAGGAATTCATGTGGTGATTGATCTTAATAAAAAAGACTACATGATTAAATTAGAGTCAGATTCCGAGATGAAACTGCAACAAATTGTGGATGTGCTTTTAAGTAGATCCATTAAACAGGGGATTGACGCCAATGCATTTGATTTATCTAAAACCCCTCAACCAAGTGGCAAGACCTTCAAACAAGACGTTCCGGTAAGAAATGGTTTGAAGCAAGAAGACGCTAAAAAAATCTCTAAGTACATCAAAGACAAGGGATTAAAGGTACAAACCGCCATTATGGACGATATTATTAGATGTACAGGTAAGAAAATCGATGATTTACAGGAAGTTATAGCTGCATGTAGGACCGAGAATTTTGGAGTTCCCTTGCAATATATCAATATGAAGTCCTAAATAAGTCTTTATCATATCATAATTAAAGGCTTCATAAAGCCCTAAATAAGACTTTACTCAAGTACTTCTAAGCTAAAAGTTTGGTTAAAAAGCCATTTTAGCCTATTTTTGCAACCTATTTTATAATTGTCACGGCAAAAACCGTGCAGCCTTAAAAATCATCATATGAAACAAGGTATCCATCCAGAAGCGTATCGTTTCGTTGTCTTCAAAGACATGAGTAACAACACTTCTTTTTTAGGTAAGTCTACTGCAAACACCAAGGAAACGATCAAATGGGAAGACGGTAACGAGTATCCAGTAATTAAATTGGAGATTTCAAATACCTCTCACCCTTTCTACACTGGTAAGAACATGTTAGTAGACACTGCTGGTCGTATCGATAAGTTCAACAAGCGTTACGCAAAAGCAAAATAAATTAAAACATTTAATTTTATCAACCCTTTCCAATTTCAAATTGGAGAGGGTTTTTTGTTTCAGGACACAATCTGCGCATCTTTACTGCTCAATACTTACCTTTGTCATCTCGGAAATGCTAAATAATAGACTATGCAGAAATTAGATATATTGGCCTTTGGTGCACATCCAGATGATGTGGAATTAGGATGTGGAGGCACTTTATTTGCTGCAGTAGCAGAAGGTAAAAAAATTGGCATCATCGATCTCACTCAAGGAGAATTGGGCACAAGAGGAACAGTTGCTGATAGATTAAAGGAAGCATCCTTGGCGGGGGAGATGATTGGTGCAAGTATTAGAGAAAACTTAGGGATGAAGGATGGGTTTTTTTTAAATGACCAAGCACATCAAATGATGATTATTGAAGTGATCAGAAAATACCAACCCGAAATAATTTTATGCAATGCACCTGAAGACCGTCATCCAGATCATGGGAAAGCTGCAAAGCTAGTAGCCGATGCTGCATTTTTAGCTGGATTAAATAAAATTCAAACAACTCAGAACGGTATTGCACAAACAGCTTGGAAACCAAAGCAGGTGTTTCATTATATACAATCTAGGAACTTACAACCAAATTTTGTAGTGGATATAAGTGCTTTCATGGATAAGAAGATGGAATCTATTATGGTGCATGCTTCACAATTTTATAATCCAAATTCAAATGAGCCGAATACTTTTATTTCTAGTGATTCATTTTTAGAATTCATCAAAGGACGTGCGAAAGAGTTTGGACAACAAATTGGTGTAGCCTATGCAGAAGGATTTATTTCCGAGAAGATGCTTGGTATACATAGTTTTGATGGATTGATTCAAAAGACAACATAATAAATACTTTTTAAAGACGCAATATGGCAATCGTAAAAGTGGGTTTAGTACAAATGTCTTGTACGGCAGATGTAGCAGGAAATAAAGCAAAAGCAATCTCAAAAATCAGAGCAGCTGCAAAGCAAGGTGCTCAAATTATTTGTTTGCAAGAATTGTATACATCATTGTATTTCTGTGATGTAGAAGCCTATGAAAATTTTAAATTAGCAGAACCGATTCCTGGTAAAACAACAGATGAATTAGCATTGTTGTCAAAGGAATTAAATATTGTAATCATTGCTTCTTTATTCGAAAAAAGAGCAGAAGGCTTATATCATAATACCACTGCGGTATTGGATGCTGACGGAACTTATTTAGGTAAGTATCGTAAAATGCATATCCCTGATGATCCTGCTTATTATGAAAAATTTTATTTTACCCCAGGCGATCTAGGATACAAGGTTTTCAAAACTAAATTTGCCACCATCGGTGTATTAATATGTTGGGATCAATGGTATCCAGAAGCAGCAAGGATTACAAGTTTAATGGGGGCCGAAATGTTATTTTATCCAACAGCAATTGGTTGGGCAACCGCACAAGACGAAGCAACCAATACAGAACAATACAATGCATGGCAAACGATTCAAAGAAGTCATGCAGTCGCTAACGGAGTCCCAGTAATTAGTGTGAACCGTGTTGGATTAGAACAAGATGGTTTGATGCAATTTTGGGGTGGAAGTTTTGTAAGTAATCCATTTGGCACTTTATTGTATAAGGCATCTCATGATCAAGAAGAAATTGCAGTGGTGGATATTGATACTGAAAAATCGGATAGTTATAGAACACATTGGCCGTTCTTACGTGATCGCCGAATTGATTCATACGAACCCATCACAAAAAGATATTTAGACGATGAGCAATAATATGGATCAACATATACAAGAAGCTATATTGAATGGAGCAACACCCAAATCATTGGGATATGCTTTCCCAGCTGAGTTTGCAAAGCAAGATGCCACTTGGTTAAGTTGGCCACATAAGGAAGCGAGCTGGCCGGGGAAATTAGATAGTATCTACCCATCTTATATTGAATTCATCAATATTTTAACCTTGTCACAAAGGGTATGTATCAATGTGGTGGATGCTACAATGCAGGCCACTGCAACAAAGATGATGGAGGTTTTAAAAGTTGATTTATCGAAGGTTCAATTTTATATACATCCTACCAACGATGCTTGGTGTAGAGACCATGGACCTAGTTTTTTAATTGGAAACAATCCCACTGCACCAAAAGCCATTGTGGATTGGAATATCAATGCATGGGGTGGAAAATATCCTCCTTACGATTTAGATGATGTCATTCCTACACGAATTTCGGAGGCATTGAATTTACCAGTGTTTTATCCAAATATTATTATGGAAGGAGGGTCGGTTGATTTTAATGGTGCTGGTACGGTTATGACTTCCAAATGCTGTTTATTAAATAAAAATAGAAATCCGCATTTGAATCAAGCACAAATCGAAAAATACCTTTGCGATTACTATGGGGTAGACCAAGTTTTATGGGTATCCGAAGGTATTGTTGGAGATGATACGGATGGACATATTGATGATACGGTTCGTTTTGTGAATGAAGATACAGTTGTGACTGTTGTTGAATCGAATAAAGCATCTGAAAATTATACCTTGTTGCAAGACAATTTAAAAGAGTTACAACAAATGCGTTTGATCAATGGTAAGCAATTAAACATTGTTGAATTGCCTATGCCTGCAGATGTGATTTATGAAGACCAGTTCCTGCCTGCTTCTTATGCCAATTTTTATATTAGCAATGGACATGTGGTCGTTCCAACTTTTAGATGTGATAGAGATGATATAGCCATGGACATTATACAAGATTGTTTTCCAACAAGAACTGTTGTTGGTATTGATTCAACCGATATTATTTGGGGACTAGGAAGTTTCCATTGCTTGAGTCAACAAGAGCCATCTATAAAATAAAGTTGCACTAAAATAAATTCATTAAATTTTTAAATAAGGGTTATGCGTATAAAATATTTAACCATTTTGATGCTATTGATTGGCGTATATGCCTGTAGCAGTTTCCCTTATACAAAAACAAATCGTCAATATATTCGACAAGCAAAATTGTTATCAAAAAAATTGTCGCTTTCTCCTGATAAACAATCCGAGAATCAATTGCCACTTGCCGAAAATTGGGTAGGCACTACCAATTTTGATTTACGTAAACCCAATTTTGTTGTCATCCACCACACTGCACAGAATTCATGTGAGCAAACATTGAAAACCTTTACTTTAGAAAGAACCAAAGTGAGTGCACACTATGTGATTTGTAAAGATGGCACCGTGCACCATATGTTGAACGATTATATGAGGGCTTGGCATGGTGGGATTGGGAGCTGGGGAAACAATACAGACCTTAACTCAAGTTCGATAGGTATAGAAATTGATAACAATGGTTTTGAGCCTTTTGAACAAGCGCAAATCAATAGCCTTTTACGTTTGCTAGCACAACTTAAAAATAAATACCAGATTCCAGTGGATCATTTTATTGGACATAGTGATATCGCGCCTAGACGTAAAGTAGATCCCAATATCAATTTCCCTTGGAAAACCTTAGCTAATTTGGGCTATGGTATTTGGTTTGAACCAGATTCAAACATTCAACTTCAGTCAGGTTTGACTATCAAACAGGCGTTGAGTTTAGTGGGTTATGAAACCAAAGACAGCATTGCTGCGATACTTGCATTTAAGCGTCATTTTAGACAAGATAGCTCCCGTTTAATGAACCAAGCAGATAGTTCGGTTTTGTCTCAACTAATTCAAGCAAAACTTTCGAATTAATCTTATTTATCCGCTTAAATTTATCTTCTTTTTTTTGGGCCGATGATTTTTAAAAATCTATAAAAATATTTTGCTTGCTAACAATTGTTAGTGTAATTTTGAGCAAATATTTTTACCATGGATTTAAGTTTATCAGAAGAGCAGTTAATGATTCAAAAAGCGGCTCGTGAATTTGCACAACAACAATGTTTACCTGGTGTCATTGAAAGAGACGAACACCAAAAAGTACCTAAAGAACAATTATTACAATTAGCTGATCTTGGATTTATGGGGATCATGACGCCAGTGGAATATGGTGGTGCTGGCATGGATACCATTAGCTATGTGTTAGCGATGGAAGAAATTAGTAAAGTAGATTCAAGTGTGAGTGTAAGTGTAAGTGTGAATAATAGTTTAGTGTGTTGGGGTTTAGAAAAATATGGCAATGAAACACAAAAGCAAAAATATTTAACGCCTTTAGCGCAAGGAAAAAAAGACGGGGAATTATACTTAGGTGCTTTTTTATTGAGTGAGCCAGAAGCGGGTAGTGATGCCACACACCAACATACAAGTGCAATTGATAAAGGAGATCATTATGTGTTGAATGGTGTAAAAAACTGGATCACGAATGGTTCCACTGCATCGGTATACTTAGTGATGGCACAAACAGATGCATCAAAGGGATCAAGAGGTATCAATGCATTTATCGTTGAAAAAAACACAGCTGGTATTACAGTAGGCCCTAAAGAAAATAAAATGGGTATTCGTGGAAGTGATACACATTCAATTTCATTCATGGATGTAATTGTTCCAAAAGAAAACAGAATAGGAGAGGATGGCTTTGGATTTAATTTTGCAATGAAAACTTTGAATGGTGGACGTATTGGTATTGCTGCACAAGCATTAGGTATTGCAAGTGGTGCATATGAATTGGCTTTGGCTTATAGTAAAGAAAGAAAATCTTTTGGTAAACCAATTCATGAACATCAAGCGATTCAATTTAAATTAGCAGAGATGGCGACTCGTATAGAGACTGCCAGACTTTTATGTTATAAAGCGGCATGGGAAAAAGACAACCACATGGATTATGTGATGAGTGCTGCAATGGCTAAATTACATGCAAGTGATACGGCAATGTGGGTGACTACAGAAGCTGTTCAAGTACATGGGGGATATGGATTTGTGAAAGAGTTTCATGTGGAACGCTTAATGCGTGATGCAAAAATCACACAAATCTATGAAGGTACTTCTGAGATTCAGAAAATGGTGATTGGACGATCTATCACTAGATAATGCATTGCTATTTTGGTTTGTTCTGATTACCTTTGTAGCCTATGCCAGTCAATACCTCCGCTTACCAATCTATTCATGCTACATTAGTAGAGCAAGGCGTCACGCTGATAGCCGTGAGTAAAACGAAGCCTAAAGAGGAGCTAATGGAATTATATGCATTAGGTCATCGCGCTTTTGGAGAGAATTATGTGCAAGAGCTGGTAGATAAAGAAGCCGCGTTGCCTAAAGATATTCAATGGCATTTTATTGGACATCTACAATCCAATAAAGTTAAATACATTGCCCCCTTTGTGTACATGATACATGGGGTTGATTCAGAAAAATTATTACAAGAAATCAATAAGCAAGCGATTAAGCAAAATAGGATCATTGATTGTTTGTTACAGGTACATATTGCTACTGAGGAAACAAAGTTCGGATTTGATGGACCTGCTCTTCATGAATTATTAATGAGTGGAAGAATTAATAGCTATACAAATATTCGCATTAGAGGTTTAATGGGGATGGCTAGTTTTTCTGAGGATCAAGCATTATTGAGTCAAGAGTTTTCTACGCTAAAAACATATTATGACAAAGCCCAAGAAGCTTTCCCAGATGGATCATTTAATACCCTTAGTATGGGCATGAGTTCAGACTATGCTTTGGCCATTACTAAAGGAAGTACTATGGTAAGAATTGGAAGCTTATTATTTGGTGCAAGAAATTATCCTGCACCAAAATAAATTACTTCGTTTTTGAATGATCAAAAACCAATTGACAAAATGCTTTCACACCCACAATAAATCCAGACTCATCTAAATAAAAATCTGGTGTATGATGCGGGCCTGCTTTACTTGGATCAGTTCCCTTTGGCAATGCACCTAAATTAAAAAAGAAGCTTGGTGCTTTTTCTCCAAAGAAAGAAAAATCTTCTGCGCCGGTTACCCAAGTGGATTCTGATACATTGTCTGCGCCAGCTGCTTTAATTAAAGCAGGTAATGTTTTCTTCACCAAATTAGGGTCATTGAATGTCACCAATGTTTTTGTGTCGATTGTCACATCAGCTGTTGCACCAGAACTTGCTGCAATTGTTTTTACAGTATGTTTAATACGCTCATGCACATCTTTCTGCATTTTACTATCGAGTGTTCTAATGGTACCAGTCATTTCTGCAGTTTCTGGAATGATATTAGAACGAACACCACTGTTGATCGTGCCTACTGTAATTACTACTGGTGCAGTTGTTAAATTCATTTGTCTAGAAACGATATGTTGTAAGCCTTCCACGATTTGTGCAGATGCTGCAATAGGATCGATACCACCCCAAGGTTGTGAACCATGACTACCTCTACCGTTCACTTTAATCGTAAACCAATCTGAGGAGGCCATGAACGCACCTGATTTGTATTTTAAGGTACCCACTGGAGTTTCTGAACTAATATGGATTCCAAATACTGCATCCACTTTTGGATTGTCTAATGCGCCTTCTTTAATCATTAAAGGGGCACCACCTTCTTCTGTTCCTGGAGCACCTTCCTCGGCAGGTTGAAATAAGAATACAACAGTACCAGGAAGGTCTTTCTGCATGGCATGTAATACTTTAGCAGTGGCCATTAAAATGGAAGTATGTGAGTCATGACCGCAAGCGTGCATTACAGGTACTTTATTGCCATTGTATTCTGTTGTTACTTTTGAGGCAAAGGGTAGGCTATTTCTTTCAAATACTGGTAATGCATCTATATCTGCTCTTAATGCAACAACTGCACCGGGTTTACCACCTTTTAAGACTGCAACAACACCGGTCTTAGCAACAGGGTAGCGTACTTCCACACCTGGTAATGTTTTTAAGAAATCAGCTATGTATTTCCCAGTATTATATTCTCTATTGGATAATTCTGGATTTTGGTGAAAATGTCTTCTCCATTGAATTAGTTCAGGCTCTACTTTTTCTAAAAGTTGGGCATAGTTTTTTGGTAGTTCTTGTGCTATTGAATTGCTTGCAATCAATAAGCTCATTGCGAATAAAAGTTTACGCATTGGATAGTGTTTGATGATATAAGTTAGATGATAAATATAAATAGAATGATTTAATTAAAAGAGGTATTAAGGATATTAATTAAGTTTTAATCTTGTTTTTGTTTAGGCTTGGTATTCTCCAAATATATTTC
>JBILIU010000051.1:0-9352 GCA_044368905.1 Sediminibacterium sp.
ATCTTAGGATTGAAAAACTTACTAGCAGGATTTTTAAAAACAACTTCTGCATTTTCTCCATCTGAATACTTTAAATCTTTTGCGTAACCCCATAATGGGTCTTCGCCATATTTGCCAGGAAAGATCCTAAAGGTATCGCCTATCCAAACTTCTGCCATATTACAATCCACAAATGAATTGAATGTAATTTTTGGCGCAGGGATTAATCTAAACTTTGGCGTCGTATCCGCATTTTGACTTGTATTCAACTTAGGTGCAGATAAGAGCCCTATAAAGAAGGTGAACCAAGAAAATAAAATTAAAAATTGCATTTTATTTCAATTTATTGTTAATCTATTAGTTGATATAAATTTAAGCAAAATAGTAAAACCCACAAACACTAGTTTAATCGCTAGAATAGGCGAATCTTTTACCTAATTTGGTATAGTTGACCATTTTATAGGGTATAATTTTTATATCCTGTTTAACCAACTTATATTTGTAAGACTAATATACAGCTATGCTAGATGCAATCATTCCATTAATCTCCTTAATTTCTTTAGAAGTTATTTTAGGAATAGACAATGTCATTTTCATTTCCATTCTATCCGATAAATTACCAGATAGTCAAAGAAATAAATTAAGGTATTGGGGACTAGGTTTAGCCATGGTGATGCGATTGATTTTGTTAACCTTGATTTCTTGGATTTTAAAATTAGATCAAGAATTATTTATTTTATTTGATATTCATTTTTCTGGCAAGGGATTGATCTTAATTGCAGGCGGTCTTTTTTTAATTTATAAAAGCACAGTCGAGATTTACCATAAAACTGAATTAGCAAATCAAACTGGAGAACCCACTGTTCCAAAAACCAGTAGTTTTAAAAAACTTTTATTAGAGATTATTTTATTAGACTTAGTTTTTTCAATTGATTCTATCATTACAGCCATTGGTATGGCACAGGAACTTTGGGTGATGTATACATCGGTTATAGTCGCTGTGGTGATCATGATTTTTGCTTCACAGCCCATTAGTTTTTTCATTAAAAAACACCCTTCCTTTAAAATATTAGCATTAAGCTTTTTGATGATGATTGGATTATCATTGATTGCAGAAGGCTTTCATCTGTCAATACCAAAAGGCTATATTTATTTTTCAATGGCATTTGCTTTTGTAGTCGATATCATTCAAATGAAGACGGTAAAGTAAGCATATGCAATCTCCCGTATTTTTAATTACGCCTCCTTTTACACAGTTAAATACGCCCTATCCCGCAACGGCTTATATCAAAGGGTTTTTAAATACCAAGGGCATTCCAAGTGTACAAGCTGATCTTGGGATTGAAGTCACATTGGCTATGTTTAATAAAGAAGGGCTTACAAAATTATTTAAAGCCATTCATTCCAAAGAATGGGAACTAAGTCCAAATGCACAAAGGATACTTGCGCTAGAAAATAATTATATCAACACGATTGATCAAGTCATTTTATTTTTACAAGGAAAGCTTGATACGATTGCACACCTTATGTGTTCAAGAACTTTTTTGCCAGAGGCGGATGCATTTGATCAAATGGATGATTTAGATTGGGCATTTGGTGCCATGGGCAAACAGGATAAAGCCAAGCATATTGCTACCATGTATTTAGAGGATTTGGGTAATTTGATTAAAGAGACCATTGATCCTCATTTTGGTTTTAGCAGGTACGCCGAAAGTTTGGGTAGATCTGCGAATACGTTTGACGAATTGTATGCGGCTTTAAATGCGCCAGTGACTTATTTAGACACCATTTTATTAGAGATCTTAGAGCAACATATTCAAAAAGTACAACCTAAATTGGTTTGTATATCGGTGCCTTTCCCAGGTAATTTGTATACTTCTTTAAGGTGTGGTCAGTGGATTAAGCAACATCATCCAAAGATCAAAGTAGCAATGGGCGGAGGTTTTGCAAACACTGAATTGCGTTCATTGTCGGATCCTAGAGTGTTTGAATTTTATGATTTTATCACGTTGGATGATGGAGAAACGCCAATCGAATTATTGATTAAGCACATAGATGGTAAAATACAAGTACAGGATTTAAAGCGTTGTTTTACTTTACTCAATGGGGTGGTTACCTATGTCAACGGGTCCATCCAACCTGATTATAAACAACATCAATTAGGGACACCAGACTATGAAGGTTTATGGTTGGATCAATACATATCTGTGATTGAATTGGTCAATCCTATGCATAGTTTATGGAGCGATGGAAGATGGAATAAATTAACCATGGCCCATGGATGTTATTGGGGAAAATGTACTTTCTGTGATATCTCTTTGGACTATATCAAAACCTACGAACCAGCAACAGCAAGTTTATTAGCAGACAGGATGGAATTAATGATTGCACAAACAGGTCAAAACGGTTTTCATTTTGTAGACGAAGCTGCACCGCCAGCGTTGATGAAAGCATTGGCAATTGAAATTATTAAACGCAAACTAGTCGTAAGTTGGTGGGCCAATGTACGTTTTGAAAAAAGCTTTACACGGGATCTATGTATTTTATTAAAAGCTTCTGGATGCATTGCAGTGAGTGGAGGATTGGAAGTGGCATCAGATAGATTACTTGAACTCATACAAAAAGGTATTACAGTGGCGCAGGTTGCGCGCGTAAGCAAACATTTTAATGACGCGGGGATCATGGTACATGCATATTTGATGTATGGTTTCCCAACTCAAACAGTGCAAGAAACAGTGGACGCCTTAGAGATGGTGCGTCAATTATTTGAAACTGGGGTTTTAAAATCTGCCTTTTGGCATTTATTCACCATGACAGCGCATAGCCCTGTGGGCTTAGCGCCAGAAAATTATAAAGTCAAAAAAGTTTCAGATGCAGTTGGAAGTTTTGCAAACAATGATATTGCGCATATTGATCCTTCTGGAGCCAACCATGAAATTTTTGGATATGGTTTAAAAAAAGCCATCCTCAATTATATGCATGGTGCTTGTTTTGAATTCCCGTTACAAAAATGGTTTGAATTTAAAATTCCAAAAACAAGTATTGCGCCAAACTATATACAAACACAGTTGGATGCGGTAGAGATTGGATCTGCTAACTATAAAGCTATTTGGACAGGATTAATGCCTACTTCAACAATTGTACAACGTGCAAAAAAAGGTAGCAAGTGGGAGGAGATAAATCTGCGTTTTGAAACCAATAAAAATACGATCTCAATTCATGTAGATCCGGAGAAAGGAAAATGGTTTATGCATTTATTGTCAACCATACATGTAGATGCCTCTAATGGCATGGCATTGGCGGATATTAAGGCAAGTTATTTAGCTGCAGGTTTGGAAGACTTTGATTTGTTTTGGGACAATAAACCAATCAATAACTTGCATAAAGCAGGGCTTTTAAGAATTTAATTTTTCTATTTTATAAACTACTGAAAGATGCACGTCGAATGGGTTAGAGATTTTTGCTTAAGCTTTGACGATGTCGAAGAGTGCCAGCCATTTGGTCCTGAAAATTTAGTGTATAAGATCAAAGGAAAAATGTTCTTACTCATTTCTTTGGATGATATCCCTCCAAGAATCAATATCAAGACAGACCCAGATAAATCCTTAGAATTAAGAGAAGCCTATCCCGATAATATCTTACCAGGTTTTCACATGAATAAAAAGCATTGGAATACACTGGTATTAAATACAAGACTTAGTCTATCACTAGTGCAAGAGTTAATTATTGAGTCTTATGAATTAGTCAAAAAGTAAAGTCTAATTCATCCCATTTAAATGGCAGAATAAACAATTAATCCTATTTTTGGGTCTAATATAATTCATATGGGATTCGCAATCAATAAAAAAATAGCCGATAAAAAAACAGCCTCTAGCGCAAAAACCAATGTGCAAGCAGGGGGTAGTTCAAAATTTATCGCAAAGGCAAGTACCAAATCTTCTGGTGCAAGTAAAAAACCAATTAAAACAGGCGGATCAAGAGGTAGTTAATCTATATTCTAGATTTTAAGCCATAGGCAAATTAAAAGTGGATCTCTTATAGATTCACTTTTTTTATGCCCATTATTAAGATAACTTATGGATTAGTTTTAATTCTAGTATGCATGAGCATTTCACAGATATTCTCTTTTTTTATGCTCATTATAAAGGAAACTTATAACTTTTTTCTAATTATATATATAAATAAATTAATGTGTATTAGATTAACAGGTGGTTTGATATCTATTTTATTTAACAAAATAGCAGGAAACTATGTTCAATGTTAATTTTTTGTTAACTATGTTTAGGTTTTTTTCATAACTTGAAGGCTTAAGTAAAACAAAAAGCATATGAAGAAAATTCTATTCTCGCTCTTCTTAGCTGTATTTGTATTGGCTGTTGCTAATGCCCAAGTTCGTCCAGTAACCGGTACGGTGAAAGATGACAAAGGCGCTGCAGTAGCTTACGCATCAGTTAAAGTAAAGGGTCAAGCTTCAGCTGTAGTGGCTGACGAAAAAGGTAACTTCAAGATTAGTGCTGCTCCAAACGCAAGTTTAGTAGTAAGTGCAACTGGATTCGCTTCTACAGAAGTGAAAGCAACTGCGACATCTATAGACGTCGTTTTGACACGCCAGGTAGAAGATCTTGAAAATGTAGTAGTTACCGCACAAGGTATCCGTAAAAAATCCAAAGAAATTGGTTACGCTTACTCTAAAGTATCAAATGATGAAATTAACGTAGGACGCTCTCCTCAGTTAACTCAAGCCCTTGCGGGTAAGGTTTCTGGTTTAGCAATTTATACCGTTAACAACAGCGTTGATCCTGCAGTTAAAGTGGTATTACGTGGTTACCGTTCATTAACTGGTAATAACGAAGCATTAATTGTAATTGACGGTATGCAAACTACCGCAACAGCTTTAGCAACCATTAACCCGAATGATGTAGATAACGTTTCTATCTTAAAAGGTGGACAAGCGGCTACATTGTATGGTTCTGCTGGTGTGAATGGTGCTTTAGTCATCACCACTAAGCAAGGAGCAAAAGGTAAATTAAAAGTGCAGTTTTCTAACTCAACAAACTTTGAAGAAGTTAGCTTCTTGCCTGATTTCCAAAATGAGTATGGTTCTGGATCTCAGTACTACCCAATTAACTTTGGTTCTACTGGATATGATCCAAGTGCTGTTAATCGTTCAAAGTTAAACTGGCGTCCTTACGAGAACCAACAATATGGTGATAAATATGATGGCAGCAAGCGTATTGCTGGTCGTGTATTAGAAGATGGAAGTAGCTTAGTTGTTCCTTACTCAGATGTTGCAAATGTTCGTAAGAAAAGTTTTGACATGGGTATTTCAACAAATAACCAAGCAAGTTTCCAGGGTGGAGATGAAACAAGTAGTTATTATTTGTCAGTTGAAAACCAAAAAATAAATGGAATCGTACCTGGTGATATCAGTGATAGAACTGGTGTTCGTGTAAAGTCAACAAAAGAGTACGGTAATTTATCTACTACTTTTAATGCTGCATTCACTCAAATCGCTTATGATAGAACAGGATCTGATTTCCAAAATGATATCATCAATACCGCTTCTTGGGTAGATTTAACCACGATGAGAGATTGGAGAACAAATAAATTTGCGAATCCAAATGGTTATTATAATGATTATTATAATAACCCTTATTTCAATAAGGATATCAACCGTTTAAGATATAAAGACGCTAACTTCTCTGGTAGCTTTGATTTAACTTATAAGGTACTTCCTTGGATGCAATTGTACAACAGATTAGGTATTATGAACAACTCTCGTACTGGTAAAAATACAGTTGAGAAGTTCACTTATTCTGACTGGGCAAAAAACGATGCATTCATTCCTGCTGAGTGGGGTCATGATGACGACTACCCAGGTATTTATCGTGCCATCTCTGACGTATTAGGTTCTGTATCTGATTATTCTTCTACAGAGAATGTTGTCAACAATGAATTTCAAGCACGTATCCAAAAAGATATTGCAAACGTAGAGAACAAATTAACTTTAGGTTATAGTATCTACCAACGTTATACAAAATCAATCAACGTTTCTTCTAGTTCAATTGTAGTACCAGATGTATATAACGTTTCAAATAGACAAGGTAATTTAGGTGGTGGTGAATCGAATACAACTGAGCGCAAGTTTGGTTACTATGCGGATTTGAATACCAACTTAAAGAATATGGATTATTTGAACTTAAACTTAACTGGTCGTTTTGATGCCACTTCTCGTTTCTTCAAACAATCAAGAACTGCAAATCAATATTCTTACTTGTATTATGGAGCTGCCTTGTCATTTATTGTGACAGATGCCTTCCCTTCAATAAAGAGTGATGTATTGAACTACGCTAAATTGCGTACTTCTTACAATAAGAATGGTAACGATAATATTCCTTTGTATGGATTGGATTTAGCGTACAACAATGGTGCGAACTTCCCTTATGGTAACAACGTAGGTTTATCAGTTGGTAATACTTTACCAGATGCTAATTTAAAGCCTGAGTTTGTAACTGCATTGGAATTTGGTGCTGAGTTATCTATGTTCAAGAACAGAGTAAATTTAGATGTTTCTTGGTATGATCAAAGTTCAGTGGGTCAGGTGTTAACTGTAAAAGTGCCTAACTCAACTGGTTTCTCTAACTTGTTAATCAACGTTGGGGAAGTTAAAAACTTTGGTTATGAAGCAGATTTAAAAGTTCAATTATTACGTAACACTAAAATCAAATGGGATTTAAACGTGAAGTATTCTTACAACGACAACAAAGTTGAAAGTTTATATCCAGGTATTTCCCAATTTGCTTATGGTGGTTATAGCTATGCTACAACAAACGTAATCTTAGGACAACGTTTCCCTGTATTGAAAACAACTGGGTATTATTATGCTAAAGATGGTTCTGGCGCAAGAAGAGTAAGTCCTACAACTGGTTACCCAGTTCAGAATACTGCTTTAACTGAGCGTGGAAGTACTTTACCTCGCCATATGGTAGGTTTAGGATCTTCTATCACATATAGTGATTTCCGTTTATCGTTCAACTTTGAATACCGTGGTGGTAATGTGATGTACTCTGACTTAGGTCGTAATATGACATTTACTGGATCTGGTGCTTGGACTTCAAACAGAACAGAGCATATCTATCCTAATTCTTATTATATTGATCCAACAACTGGCGCGGATGTTAAAAACAATAGCGTGTATGTACGTGAACCAGAGTATGCACTTTGGGTAAACAACTACCGTCAAATTGCTGAGAACTTCGTAACACCAGGATGGTTCATCAAATTAAGAGACTTGAACTTGTCTTACAATATACCAGCTAGTTTGGTAAAAAAATCTAAGCTATTCAGTGGTGCTAATGTGGCACTTTACGGAAGAAACTTATTTACAATTGTAGACAATAAAAACCAATATACTGACCCGGAATTCAGTTACACAAGTGGTAACGGATTAGGTATTAGCAATACAGCGCAAACACCACCTGTTCGTCAATTTGGTTTCAACGTAAACTTTGTTTTTTAATCACCAATAACTAAAACAACATATATGAAACTTAACAAAATATATATCGCCGCGTTTTTGGTCATTGTAGGAACAGGTTGTAAAAAAGACTATTTAGATGTCAATACCAACCCGAACTCTTTACCAACTGCAACGCCAGCGTACGTTTTTTCGAACGCATTAAACACTAGTGCAGCCATCATGGTTTCTCCTAATGAAACTGGAATGGTTTGGGCTGGTCAATGGTCTCAGTCTAATGGTTATATCATTAGTACAACTTTGTTTGCTTACAATTTCACCAACGGTGACTTCAACTATTGGGATAATACATATGATAACTTGAATGATTATCAATATGTAATTAACAATGCCACATCAAATGGCCAAGACTATTTAAAAGGTCCAGCTAAAGTGATGAAAGCATTTAATTTCCAAAAATTGGTTGACTTATACGGTAATATTCCTTTTTCTGATGCATTAAAAGGAGTAGGATCTTTGGCACCAAAATTTGATGACCAAAAAACAGTCTATGAAGGTTTAATTACTTTATTAGACGATGGCATTAAAGATTTAAAAGCAAACGCATTCTCTAGTTCAGCTGCAGGTTCTGATTTTATATTCAAGGGAAATACCACAAGCTGGATCAAATTTGCTAACTCTTTAAAATTGCGCATTTTAATGCGTCAGTCTAAAGTGTCTGGTAGAGATGCATACATCACTGCAGAAATCAATAAGATTGTAGCAGAAGGTTCTGGATTTATTACTGGTGCAGAAGTTGGAGTGAACCCTGGTTACAATCCATCTGCTGGTCAGATCAATCCTTTCTATGACACATATGGTTATAGTGAGACCAATGCTAGAAGAGCCTTTAATAACTGGCCAAGAAACACTGCTTTCTTTATCAATACCTTAAAGTCTACAGGCGATACAACTCGTATGAAGCGTATTGCTTATGCAATTGGTAATGAGAGCACTGCTACTGCTGGTGTGAGCGCTAAACCTGAAATCGCTGACAACTATGTTGGTGTGCCTTTAGGATCTAGCTCTGGTTTTTTACCAGCTGTTACATCTGCTCCTGGCCCATCTGTATTAGTGAGAGGTGTGTACAACAAACCAATGGTATTGTTAACTGCTGCAGAAGTTCAATTGAACTTAGCTGAAGCGAAGCAACGCTATGGTGCAAGTGTTACATTAACTGGAACAGCACAATCTTATTTCGATGCTGGTGTGACTGAGTCATACAGAGCATTAGGAGCAACTAGTTCTGACGCAGCTCGTTTATTAAAGAGTGGTGTTGACTTAGTTGATTTTGCTGCATCTACTAATAAATTGAATGCAATTGCTTACCAAAAATGGTTGAACCTTGCGAACTTCAATGGTTTAGAAGCATGGTCTGAGTACCGTAAATCTGGTTTCCCAGTAACGCCTCAATCAGTAAACTATGTTGGTTCAGCTGCAACTCGTCCTACACGTTTATTCTACCCTGGAACTGAATTAGGTTCTAATGGTGAGAATGTAAAAGCACAAGGAACAATTGATGTATTAGCGACTAAAATTTTCTGGGATGTTGATTAATTGATCAACGCCTTTAAGATAAAATGCCCTCCGGTTTCGGAGGGCATTTTTTTTGTAAGCTATTCAATAACAAAGGCAATCTGCCTATTTATTGCTGATTATTATTTCTGAATCACCTCTCCTTCAATAGTCAATTCGGCAGGTAATTTCTGACCGGCAAATTTTACATTTACTTTCTTTCTGAATGCCCCAACAGCAGGAGAGGTATAAGTGACTTTGATACTTCCTTTTTGTCCTTTTAAAATTGGCTTCTGATCGTATTCAGGTTGGGTGCATCCACATTCTGCATTGGCAAATTCG
>JBILIU010000052.1:0-9223 GCA_044368905.1 Sediminibacterium sp.
GGAATTATAGGGTTAAAATTAGCCCTAAGGACGAGGAGGCTGTACGTAAAACCGCAGCCCTGATCAACCAAAAATTATTGGAGTACAAGAGCCTTTATGCAGGCAGTGATACCCAGGATTATATCTCGATGGTCTTATTATGGTTCACCACAGAACAGCAACAAAATAGCCAAAAGCTATATGAAATAGAGGCGATACAGGCGCAAATTGACAGCATGTCCGCCTCCATTGATAAAGTGCTAGTAAATACCAACTTATAACACATTATTGGACCCATTCGGGCCAATCTTTACATTAATTGTTTATCTTCGTTGCCTAACCTTAGTGAAGAAGTAGGGTGATTTTATTTAACACAACAAGATTAAACAATGGACCAAACAATATTATTATTGATCATCGGGGGCGCCTCTGGAATAGGAGGGTTACTCATAGGGCGATTTGCTTTCGCCAAGAACACCAAAAAGCAGGTGGAAGACGCAGAAAATCAAGCAGCTAATATTCTAAAAGAGGCAGAATTAAGGGCAGAGACCATCAAGAAAGAAAAGCAATTAGAAGCAAAAGAACGTTTTGTTCAATTGAAGGCAGATCACGATCGTGATTTGTTGGAAAAGAATAAGAAAATTGGCGAAGCTGAAAATAGAATTAAGCAGCACGAATTAAGCATTAATCAAAAGGCGGTTGTTTTAGATAAACAAATCAATGACAACGAAGCGATTAAAGAAAAATTAAATCGTGAAATTGATTTAGTGAATATTAAGCGTGGCGAATTAGAGAAGCACCAAGAAGAACATATTCGTCGCCTCGAAAAAATTGCCAACCTTACAGCAGAAGATGCAAAACAACAATTGATTGAAAGTTTAAAGAACGAAGCACAATCTCAGGCTTTGGCTTTACAACAAGATATTATTGAAGATGCAAAACAAAAAGCAAATAAGGAAGCAAGAAAAATCATCATCCAATCTATTCAAAGAACAGCTGCGGAAGTAGCAATTGAAAATACAGTCACTGTATTCAATTTGGAGTCTGACGAAATGAAAGGTCAGATCATTGGTAGAGAAGGTCGTAACATTCGCGCCATCGAAGCTGCAACAGGCGTTGACTTGATTGTGGACGACACACCAGAAGCAATTTTATTGTCTTCATTCGATCCATTGAGAAGAGAGATTGCACGTTTGAGTTTACAAAGATTGGTGGCAGATGGTCGTATCCACCCAGCACGTATCGAGGAAGTGGTAGACAAAACACGTCGCCAACTAGAAGAGCAAATTGCTGAAATTGGAGAACGTACCGTGATTGAATTAGGTATTCATGGTTTACATAAAGAATTGATCCGTATCATCGGTAAAATGCGTTTCCGTTCTTCTTACGGACAGAATTTATTGATGCACTCTCGTGAGACTGCTAATTTATGTGGTATCATGGCAGCTGAATTGGGATTGAATCCTAAATTGGCAAAACGTGCCGGTTTATTACATGATATTGGTAAAGTACCTGATGAAGAGACTGAATTAAGCCACGCATTATTAGGGGCTAAATTAGCAGAGAAATATGGTGAAAATCCAGCGGTGGTGAATGCCATTGGTGCCCACCACGATGAAATGGAAATGCAGTATGTGATTTCTCCAATCATCCAAGCTTGTGACGCTATCAGTGGTGCAAGACCAGGTGCTAGACGTGAAATCATGCAACAATATATCCAACGTATCAAGGATTTGGAAAACTTAGCACTTGGTTATCAAGGCGTTGAGAAGGCTTACGCCATCCAAGCTGGACGTGAATTAAGGGTGATTGTAGAAGCAGAAAAAGTAACAGACCAATCATCTGACCAATTGAGCTTTGAAATCGCCCAAAAAATACAGACCGAAATGACCTATCCTGGTCAAATCAAAGTAACGGTAATTCGTGAAAAGAGAGCTGTAAACATCGCTAGATAGGCGCATAAAGAGGAAAACAGGCCTAAAAAGCATGGATTTTAATATTTGGATCAAATAATTTGGAGATTAGCAAGGGTAACCCTACCTTTGCCCTCCGCAAAAAAAATGAATTATGAGCGTAGCAGTAAACTTCGTACACGAGCAATTAACAGCAAAGAAATCTTATCCAGCATTCAAGGCTGGTGATAATATTACCGTAAACTACAAGATCGTAGAGGGTGGTAAAGAGCGTATCCAAAGTTTCCGTGGGGATGTCATTAAGACCCAAGGAACTGGAGCAACAGCTACTTTTACCGTTCGTAAGATCTCTGATGGGGTAGGTGTGGAGCGTTTGTTCCCTTTCTTATCTCCAAACATTGATGGTATCGTTTTAAACAAGTCTGGTAAGGTACGTCGTGCTAAATTGTACTACTTACGCGACAGAAGTGGTAAGAGTGCTCGTATTAAAGAAAAAAGATTCTAAGCCTAATCGCTTAAATTATATAAAGGTCCTCTATTCGAGGACCTTTTTTTGTGCTATTTGCATTACCTTTATCATTCTAAACGACACATTATGGGCAACTTAGGATTTCAAGAATTATTAATTATTGGTATTGTTATTTTAGTCATGTTTGGCGGTCGTAAAATCCCTGAATTCATGCGTGGGTTAGGTAAAGGTATCCGCGAATTCAATGATGCTAAAAATAACGTGAAAAAAGAAATTGAAGAAGGTATAAAAGAAAAGGACGAGAAAGCTTCTTAAACAACGATGTTCTGTTTCACCGACATTCAAACCTACCATGGTCAATTAAAGACCGGAGCAACAACCTGTGCGCAAGCAGTACAATTTTATCTAGACCAAATTAAGGGCCAAAAAAATCTAAATGCTTATTTAGAAGTTTTTGCTGATGAGGCAATTCAAAGAGCCATTGCATTGGATCAAGAAAGACTTGATGCTAAACCAATGGGTGCATTGCATGGTGTTGTTGTAGGTATCAAAGATGTGATTTCTTACAAGGGGCATGCATTGTCTGCAGCTTCTAAAATGCTAGAAAATTATACAGCTGTCTATTCGGCGACTGCGATTGAAAAATTGCTTGCAGCGGGTGCGATTATTATTGGTCGTCAAAACTGTGATGAATTTGCAATGGGAAGTAGCAATGAAAATTCAGCCTTTGGTGCTGTAAAAAATGCTGCCAATCAATCCTTGGTTTCGGGTGGTTCTTCTGGCGGTTCCGCAGTTGCGGTACAAGCGAATTTATGTATGGTGAGTTTAGGATCCGATACAGGTGGATCTGTTCGCCAGCCTGCAGATTTTTGTGGGGTAGTTGGATTCAAACCAAGTTATGGTCGGATTTCAAGATACGGACTCATCGCATATGCCTCTTCATTTGATCAGATTGGTATTTTAAGTAAAAATATTACGGACACTGCTATTGTATTAGAAGTGATTGCAGGTCCAGACGATTTCGACAGCACGGTTTCTGCACAAATAGTACCTCCTTACAGTCAAGCCATTAACGCAGTGCATGCAAAAAATAAAATAGCCTACTTTAAAGAAACATTAAGCCATCCAGGCTTGGACCCTGAAATCAAAAATCAAATTGAAAATCAAATTGAACAATTACGCGCAGCAGGTCATATTGTTGATGCGATCGATTTTGATTTATTAAATTATATTGTACCTACTTATTATGTATTAACTACAGCAGAGGCTTCAAGTAATTTATCCAGGTATGATGGCATTCGATTTGGACATAGAACTTCTAAAAATGTGGAGGATTTGAATGCATTGAATACTTTGTCTAGGACAGAAGGTTTTGGCGCAGAAGTACAGCGCAGGATTTTATTGGGTACTTTTGTTTTAAGTGCTGGTTATTATGATGCTTATTTTACAAAAGCACAACAGGTGCGCCAGAAATTAGTGGATTTTACAAATCAGGTTTTTGAACAATACGATTTCATTATTTCGCCAACGGTGCCAACGACAGCCTTTAAAATTGGCATGCAATATCCATCTTCAACAGATATTTTTTTAGCCGATATTTACACAGTGTATGCTAACCTAGTGGGCATTCCGGGTATTTCATTGCCTTTGTATACCCATTCAAATGGTATGCCTTTTGGACTTCAGGTACTGAGCGCCTCTTTCAACGAGTCGGCATTGCTAAATTTTTCAAATTCATTCATGAAATCATAGCTACTTTCCAATGAGACTTATTTTATTACTTTATTGTATCCTTTTTTGTTTTGGCAGCATTACTGCGCAAGATAGTTTGAGTTTTAATAGAATTGGTTTTAGCAGTTTATTCTCGGTGCAACAAGTACCTAATAAAGACAAGTCTTTTGTCATTGAAATGCATCCCAAGGCAATCAGTTTTGTACAATCCTATATCGAAAAAGAAGGGGCAGGCTTGAGAAAGATGAAAACCTGGGCAAAACCTTATTTTAATTTATATGATGAAATTTTAATTGCCAATGGGATACCAGTGGAATTAAAATACTTGAGTGTCATTGAAAGTCATTTAAGTGCGCAATCAGTTTCCTGGGCAGGTGCTGCAGGTCCTTGGCAAATTATGCCTGCAGAAGCAACCCGATTAGGATTGAAATTGCTTCCTAACGACGAAAGAATGGACTATCAAAAAAGCACCCAAACAGCGGCAACGATTCTTAAAGAATTATACCAGCAATTTGGGGATTGGTTATTAGTAGTGGCTGCTTATAATGGTGGTGCAGGAAGACTCAATAAAGCGATTGAAAAAAAGAAAACAAAAGACTTTTGGGCATTGCAATATGAGTTACCATTGGAAACAAGAAATCATGTTAAAAAATTCATCGCAACACATGCAATATTCGAGGGTGTTAATATGACGGAACTAGATAAAAATCAAAATACAGCGGGAACAAAAATGAGCACTGAATCAGCAGGCATGGAAAAAATAATGATTACAGGGAGGTTCAATGCAAAAACAATCGCTATTTGGTTAAAGATGCCTTTAACGTATCTAAAGGCATTGAATCCAAATATGGATCAACAATTATCTTCTGGTAAATCTTATACAATGATGCTGCCTACTAAAGAGGCTAAAATATTTGAGGCCCATAAAAATCAAATTTTACAGGCCTCAATACAATCTTTATATCTGGATATTGATTAACGAATTATTGGATGCATCCTCTAAAAGTCATCTTCGAATTCGTCTTTTTCATCAAATAAATCATCGTCTTCTAAGCTTAGGTCTTCTTCTAAACCAAAATCATCCTCCTCGCCTTTTTTTGCTTTACTCGCTTTCTTGCTT
Source organism: Sediminibacterium sp. (assembly GCA_044368905.1). GTDB lineage: Bacteria > Bacteroidota > Bacteroidia > Chitinophagales > Chitinophagaceae > Sediminibacterium. Next base: position 5,213 of record JBILIU010000052.1, read on the forward strand.
GTCTTAGGTAAATCAAATTCTGCGAAGTCAGGATCCCAACTATCATCCTCTTCCTCTGTCTTACCCCAATCATCTGTTTCTTCTTCCTCGTCTAAATCGTCCTCATCGTCATCCTCGTTTTTCTTTGAAGATGTCTTGCTTGTTTTTTCAGCTTTTACTACGCCATTTTTTGGGGTCGCTGTCTTTTTCTCTTTTGTAGATTTTACTGCCATAACTCGATCAGGAATATTTATGTAAATTTCAAATGAAAATTTTATTTATCAAAAATAATGCGACTTTTTTTATTACTTTTTTTTGACTATAAATGTACAATTTGATCTCTACCCGGACCATTGGATACATACTTCACCGGAACGCCTAAATATTTATTAATAAAATCGATATATGTTAACATTGTTGCGGGCAATTCTGTATCCTTTTTCATTTTAGTGGTATCTACTTCCCATCCTGCCATTTTTTTCCAAATAGGGGTAACAGGGGTGCCAACCAATTGAAATGGAACATAGTCGATCTGTTTACCTTCCATTTCATATGCAATACCTAATTCTAGTTCTTTAAATGAGTCTAGGATATCTGCTTTCGTCATAATAATCTGCGTTACACCATTGATCATACAGGTATATTTTAATGCAACAAGATCGATCCATCCACATCTTCTAGGACGTCCTGTTGTGGCACCAAATTCACTTCCAATCTTTCTTAATTCCTCCCCTTTTTCGTCATGTAATTCGGTAGGGAAGGGGCCGCTACCTACTCTTGTACAATACGCTTTTGAAATTCCAAATACTTCTCCAATTTGTTTTGGAGAAACACCTAGGCCTGTACAAACCCCAGCAGAAATTGTATTGCTTGAAGTCACAAATGGGAATGTGCCAAAATCGATGTCTAACATAGAACCTTGAGCGCCTTCTGCTAATACTTTTTTACCTTTTGAAATTTGATCGTTGATAAAGTATTCACAATTGATAATATTCATTGTCTTTAAAAACTCAATCGCTTCAAAGAATTCAGTTTCCATTTCAGAAATATCTTCATTGAAATTATAGCTATCCAAAATCTTTTGATGCTTCATTCTTAAAGCAATGTACTTGCTGATGAATTTCTTATCCAACAAATCACCTACTCTTAAGGCGTTTCTACCAGTCTTATCCATATAGGCTGGGCCAATTCCCTTTAATGTAGAACCAATTTTAGCTTCTCCCTTAGACAATTCAGATGCTTTGTCTAAAGCTCTATGACTTGGGATAATAATATTAGTACGCTCCGAAATAAATAAATTCTTTTTCACATCAATACCCATCGTTGCAACAGCATCACACTCTTTTTTCAAAGTCACTGGATCTAATACAACGCCATTGCCAATGATATTGATTTTGTCTTGATGAAAAATACCTGATGGAATTTGGTGTAAGACCATTTTAGTGCCATTCACATATAAAGTGTGACCTGCATTTGGCCCACCCTGAAAACGAGCAATGACATCGTAGTTGGGTGCAAAATAATCCACGATCTTTCCTTTACCTTCATCCCCCCATTGAAGTCCTAAAATAACGTCTACCATAAATTTGAATTTGAGTAGCAAAAATAAGTCGAGAAACGGGGATTACCTATTTAAGCGTAGAATAAAAAGAAATGTTTTCACACATATTTTTCCCAGTAGGTGGATTACTTGGCTTTAGATCAAATCTGTATCAAAACGGGTCACTTTTTGAATGCCATTGAGGGTTTGAATCCGATTTACCAATTCTTCTAGTTCATCTTTATCGTGCACAAAGACCTTGATGGTGCCTTCAAACATGCCATCTTTGGATTCAATGGTCAGTGCTGCAATATTGATCTTTAGATCCCCACTAATAATGGTCGTTATTTTATTCACTACCCCTACGTCGTCTAAGCCAATAATACTAAGCCCTGTAAGGAAGGAAATTTCTTTATTTTTTGCCCACTTGGTTTTGACAACTCGATGGCCATAATTGGCTAATAGCTGTGTCGCATTCGGGCAGCTTGTTCTATGAATAATTAATCCTTTGCCAGTACTTACAAATCCAAATACATCATCACCTGGAATAGGGTTACAACATTTTGCAAGATTGTATTGAATCTTATCACTTGATTCGCCAAAAATGATTAATTCTGAATCTCCTTTTTTGGGGAGGGGCTTGTAAATATGAGGTTCTGCATTTGGGTCTGGTGGAGCTATGATAGGCTTTGGTGCTTCTATCTTATCACCTATGACTTGGAAGCTTTTAAGCTCTCTTAGGTCAATCGTTTTGGTTGCGATTTTGTACAATAAATCCAAATGACTTGGTAATTTGTAAAAGTGTACGAGTTGATCCAAGTTATAGGTATTATACACTGCTCCAATTCCTTCCAGCTTTCGTTGAGCGGTGTATTTTCCTTCTTCAGAAATGATTTTCTTTTCCTCTCTTAAGGCATCTTTGATACTGTTTTTTGCCTTTGCGGTCACCACATTATTTAACCAATCTTCTGTTGGTTTTTGTTTATTACTAGTGATGATTTCTATCTGGTCACCACTTCTTAATTTATGGCTAATGGGCACCAATTTGTGGTTGACTTTTGCACTGATACATTTTGATCCAATTGCGGTATGGATATAAAATGCAAAGTCAAGTGCTGAACTATTGACCGGCAACATTTTCACCTCTCCCTTTGGTGTGTAGACATAAATTTCTTCTGCTAAAAAAGAGGTTTTAAAGTCTTGTAAAAAATCAATGCTTTCTTCCTGTTGATTGCTCAAAGCTTCTCTGATCTGTATGAACCATTTATCAAATCGGTCCTCGCTTTGAACTGTTCCTTCTTTATATTTAAAATGCGCTGCCAAACCTTTCTCGGCAATTTCATTCATTCTTTTGCTTCGAATCTGTACTTCTACCCATTTACCATCTGGTCCCATCACCGTGGTGTGCAATGCTTCGTAGCCATTACTCTTAGGGTTGCTTAACCAATCTCTAAGTCTTTCGGGCGATGGTAGGTATTCGTCTGTGACGGTGGAATACACTTTCCAACAGGCTTCTTTTTCTTTTTCTAGAGGCACATCAAGGATAATGCGGATCGCAAAAAGATCATACACTTCCTCAAAGCTTACCCCTTTCTTTTTTATTTTATTCCAAATGGAATGAATGCTTTTTGGTCGACCAAAAATATCAAATTGGAGTTCGCTTTGTCCTAATTTTTCTTTTAACGGTCTAACAAATTCATTGATATATTTAGTGCGCTCTCTCTTTGTTTCTGATAATTTTTTTGCAATCTCATGGTAAGTAGCTGGCTCCATGTATTTCATGGCCAGATCCTCTAATTCGGTCTTCATATTGTACAAGCCCATACGATGTGCGAGTGGTGCATAGACCCAAATGGTTTCAGAGGCAATTTTTAATTGCTTCTCTTGCTTCATGGAATCCATTGTACGCATATTGTGTAACCTGTCCGATAGTTTTATCAGGATGACCCTAGGGTCGTCTGTTAAAGTAAGTAAGATTTTTTTGAAATTCTCTGCTTGTTGACTGCTATTGGTGTCCATCACATTTGCAATCTTTGTCAATCCATCCACAATCTTAGCAATCTCATTTCCAAATTCTCTTCTGATATCATCTAAAGTGATATCGGTGTCTTCTACTGTATCATGCAATAAAGCGCAGATGGTGCTTCGCACACCCAATCCAATTTCATCTGCTGCAATCATTGCAACAGCAATAGGATGAAGGATATATGGCTCACCACTTTTACGACGCATTGTTTTATGTGCTTCGGCAGCCATTTCAAATGCAGTTCTAAGCAATTCCCGATCCCCTTTTTTTAGTTTAGTCCTTAGGGTTCTAAGCAAAGCACGGTAATGACGAACAATTTCTTTTTTCTCTTGTTCATCAGTCAAGTTGTAGGGCGTTACAACTGCATTTAATAATTCTTGATCGGTACTTTCCATGCTTATACGAAAATACGTAAAAGCGGTGTAACTTTACTTCGCTATGTCGTCAACCCAGCCTAAACCCATAT
>JBILIU010000053.1:0-9119 GCA_044368905.1 Sediminibacterium sp.
GTTAATATTATTTGACTAGGTTCAAATAGGCCGTTTTAACCTTATTTTTGTACAAAAGATTCAACGTGATACTAACCATACATACCGATAAGCTGATCAAACAATACAAGGGCCGCAAGGTGGTGGACCAGGTAAGTGTATCGGTTAAACAGGGGGAAATTGTTGGCTTATTAGGGCCAAACGGCGCCGGCAAAACAACCACATTTTATATGGTAGTTGGTTTGATTGCGCCAGATGAGGGTCGCGTATTTTTAAACGAAGAGGATATCACCCATCTGCCCATGTATAAGCGCGCTCAAATGGGCTTGGGTTATTTACCACAAGAGGCAAGTGTGTTTAGGAAATTGTCGGTAGCAGATAATATCATGGCCATTTTAGAAATGACCAAGTTGACGAAGGGCGAGCGTCTACATAAAATGGAAACCCTTTTAGATGAATTTAATTTACAAAAAGTTAGAAACAATAACGGTGATAGTTTGAGTGGTGGTGAAAGAAGAAGGACAGAGATTGCAAGAGCATTGGCCGTTGATCCTAAGTTTATTTTATTGGACGAACCCTTTGCTGGCGTGGATCCTATCGCAGTAGAAGATATACAATCTGTTGTCGCTAGATTAAAATTAAAAGACATTGGTATTTTAATTACCGATCATAATGTGAATGAAACATTATCCATTTGTGATCGTGCTTATTTATTGATCGAAGGAAAAATATTTAAACACGGAACGGCCGAAGAATTAGCCGAAGATGAACATGTAAGACGCTTATACCTTGGTACCAATTTTGAATTAAAGCGCAAGGATTGGATCATTGAAATGGGACAAAAATAACCTATGAAAATTTTTAGCCCAGCAATATCGAGATTAGCAAGATTGCGCTATTGGCGTATTGAACATTGGGTAAAAGATCCGGTAGCTGCTCAACGTGAAGTTTTGCAGGACCTTATTACACACGGTCAATATACACAGATTGGTAGAAGGTATCAGTTTAGTACCATTTTCAATATTAGAAAGTTCAAAGAACTTGTTCCAATACAAGCATACGAAGACCTTAAGCCTTATATAGACGAAGTGATGCAGGGTGAGCCTGATGTATTATGGAACACGCCTATCGAATGGTTTGCAAAAAGTAGTGGCACGACTAGCGACAAGAGTAAATTTATACCGCTGAGCCAAGAAAGTATCGAAGACAATCATTTTCAGGGATCAAAAGACGTACTCAGTATTTACTATAATGCTTTGCCAGAAAGTGATCTTTTAACAGGCAAGATGCTTGTCATTGGAGGAAGCCATCAAGTGCATCCAATTAAAGACGACATTCAATATGGTGACTTGAGTGCAGTATTGTTACAGAACTCGCCTATCTGGTCTGGCTTAGTTAGGGTACCAGAATTATCCATTGCATTGATGGATGAATGGGAATCTAAAATTGAAATGCTTGCACAAAGTACGATCCAAGAACCCGTGACTTCTATTGCAGGTGTGCCTACTTGGACTATGGTCTTGTTAAAACGAATTTTACAAATCACTGGTAAAAAAACAATTAAAGAGGTTTGGCCCGATTTTGAATTATACATTCATGGTGGCGTTTCTTTTACACCCTATCGTGCAGAATTTAAAAAGATCATTGGCGGGGATTGTAATTATCTAGAAATTTATAATGCTAGTGAAGGTTTTTTTGCAGCACAGGATAGATTAGATGAAGAAGGGATGTTGCTCTTTTTGGACCATGGCATTTTTTATGAATTCATGCCAGTGGAATCCTATGGAAAAGAAAATCCTATCACCATTGGATTAGACAAAGTTGAATTAGGAAAAAATTATGCGATTGTTATAAGCACCAATGGTGGACTCTGGCGATACCTTGTTGGAGACACCGTTCAGTTTGTGACACTCAACCCGTTTAGAATTAAAGTGAGTGGAAGACTGAAACAATATATCAATGCATTTGGAGAAGAATTAATTGCAGACAATAGTGATAAAGCAATCAGTTTAACCTGTGCAAGTTTCAATGTAGTGATAAAAGAGTATACTGCAGCTCCCATTTATATGTCAGAGAAGGGCGCTGGCGCACATGAATGGTTAATTGAATTTGAAAATGTACCCGCAGATATGCATGCGTTTACTGTTGAGCTAGATAAAAATTTACAATCGGTGAATAGTGATTATGAAGCTAAAAGATATAAAGACATTGCATTAGGCTTGCCACAAATTACTGCAGTTAAAAAAGATTGCTTTCATGAATGGTTAAAAAGAAAAGGCAAATTAGGTGGACAACATAAGATACCAAGACTGTCCAATGAGCGTAAATTTTTAGAGGAATTAAAATTAATTCACCAAGAAGGATAATAAAATAAATACAATGATTGAAGCCTTAGGCTGGATAGCAACTGCTGTAGTGGTGGGTTCTTTTGCAATACAAGATGTAAGAAAACTAAGGATCATCAATATGGTTGGTAGTGTGCTGTGGATTGTATACGGTTTTTTAAAACAGGATAATCCTATTATATTTGTAAATATTAGTATTATATTAATGCATACTTATTGGTTTATTAAAAATAAAAAGTAATGAAATTATTAGCAGGAAAAGTAGCCATAGTAACCGGAGCAGCTAGAGGCATTGGCGCAGCGATCGCTTTAAAATTAGCAGAGCAAGGTGCCCATATCGCATTCACCTATGTGAGCGACAGCAGTGCCGACAAAGCAAATCAACTGGTTGCTGATATAGAAAAATTAGGCGTTAAAGCAAAAGCATACCAAGCCAATGCAGGTGATTTTGCGGCCTGTGAAACATTTGTAAATGATGTAGTTGCGACATTTGGCACGGTCGATATTTGTGTGAACAATGCGGGTATCTCTAAAGACAATTTGTTATTGCGCATGACAGCAGAACAATGGGACGATGTGATGGAAACGAATTTAAAGAGCGTATTTAACATGACCAAGCAAGTGATTCGTCCAATGATGAAAGCGCGCAGTGGAAGCATTATCAATATGAGTTCTATCATTGGCATTCGTGGTAACGCAGGTCAAAGCAGCTACGCAGCAAGTAAAGCTGGGATCATAGGATTTACAAAATCAATTGCAGCAGAAGTAGGAAGTCGTAATATTCGTTGTAATGCAATTGCTCCAGGATTTATTGAAACCGACATGACGCATTATTTAAATGAAGGCGAAGCAGGAAAAGCTTTTTTAGATAAAATTCCTTTAGGACGTTTTGGTAAGGCAGATGAGATTGCTAACACCACTTTATTTTTAGCGAGCGATATGAGTAGTTATGTAACCGGTCAAGTGATTAGCGCCTGCGGCGGATTGAATATCTAATCTTAAATATATTTGAAACAAAAAAGGATCAACAATTGTTGATCCTTTTTTTTATATACTAAGTTTATTATTAATTGATTCTTGTATCGATCTCTGTTTTTAAATCTGCATAGATAGACTCCACTGTTCCCTCGCCCTTCACTGAAACCACCTTATTAAATTGTGCGTAATAAGTAGCTACTGCCGTGGTCTTATCATTGTATTCTTGGATCCTAGCGCGGATAACACTTTCGTTGGTATCGTCCGATCTGCCAGATGTTAATCCTCTTCCTAATAATCTTTTTACCAATTCTTCTTCACTTACTTCCAATGCAAGTACCACATTGATCTCATTTGATTTATTTTTCAACAAAGCATCTAATGCAACACATTGTGCAGTTGTTCTTGGAAAACCGTCAAACAAAAATCCTTTTGCCCCTGGATGTGCATTCATAAAATTATCAACCATGCCTATCACCACTTCATCTGGTACCAATTGTCCTTGGTCCATCATTCTCTTAGCTTCCAATCCTAATGTAGTTTGACCAGCAATTTCGCTACGTAATAAATTACCCGTAGATAAATGCTGCAAACCATAGGCGGCGATAATGTTTTCACTTTGTGTGCCTTTACCACTTCCTGGAGGACCAAATAAGATTAAATTGAACATGGGATTGTGTTGATAGGCTACAAAGATAACAAACTCGGGTAAATTTTTTTAACCTAAGATTGTAAATTACTCAACAAATTATCTGAATACTTGTTAGTATTTTACACAGAAATCAATACCATGTACAAAATACTTTGTTTTTGCCTTTTGATGAGCCAAACCGCCTGTGCTCAGACGTCTACAAAACAATCCAATAAATCCAATACCATGCCAACAAAAGAGAATACCTATTATTCTAAAACAAGTAAGGAAGCCGTGATTGTACCAGATAGCGTTTGGAAGCAGATCTTAAGCCCTGAGGTCTATGCTGTTGCAAGGGAAAAAGGAACCGAGCGTCCTTTTACGAGTGCCTTTGAAACTTCTAAGGCAATTGGAACCTACCACTGTAAAGCATGTGGCAATCCGCTGTTTAAAAGTGATACTAAATTTGATAGTGGTTGTGGCTGGCCTAGTTTTTATGAGCCACTTACAAAGCAATCCATTATTTACACCCCTGATAATACCCATGGCATGAAAAGAACCGAAGTGCAATGCGGCAAGTGCAAAGCACATTTAGGTCATGTGTTTGAAGATGGTCCTCCTCCAACAGGTTTGCGTTATTGTATCAACGGGGTTATCCTCGATTTTGATGCAAAATAATACATTGCGTAGGCGGTAATAAAAATGCCCACAAAAGATAAAATCATGACACTCTGTGAAAAGAAGGTCGTCCATTCTATCTCTAAAGTCATGCCTTCTTTTACCAACATCACCGTCACGCTACCCACATAGCCAATTGAATCTGCCAGATAAATAAAGAAGCCTGCGTTGCCCTTAATGGAAAAGGCTGCGATTAATCGATCAAAATAGATTGAATTAAAAGGAATATACACCAAGTATAAACCTAGTCCCACCAAAAGCATCCACCAAAATGGATCCAATAATTTTTGTGTGAAAAAATAAGTAGACAACCCTGCTACCACAAAACCAATTAAAATAAATACATGCGCAATCATGAATGCTTTAAAACTATTTTTGACTGCAACGACTGCGCCGATTAAGATTAGAATAAAAATGGTGATTGGAATTTCTGTTTCAGAAAAAGTAGAAGGCTTGGCTGCATAGCCCATTTCCTTCCACATATCGGCGGAAAAATTATCTCGAATATCTCTAAAAATAGTTGCAAATAAATAGATGGCGATGAAAGCAATCACGCCTGGTAAATACTGCTTTATAATTAATTTTCGGTCTGCCCCTGTCATTGGAATTCTTTTTGCCCTCAATGCTTCGTCTTCTATTGAGGGTGGTGGCACTTTCTCCAAACCCCATACACAGATTACCAACGGCAATGCAAAAACCAAGCCAGTACAAAAAGGCACCCAAGTTTCTGTAATATGAAAATCTTGCATCAACCAAGCCCCAACCGATTTCACCCATCCTGCAGAAAAAATAAAACTCACCGCGAGTGCGGCGCCTATAAAATCTGTGCTACGTCTGCCTTCTACGTATGAGAAGACGACACCCCATAACATGCCCAACGGAAAACCATTGATGAATAAAAACAAAATGCTATAAGACGCAGGCACAATGGCGAACAGCAACCAAGCTGCCCATGCAATACCCGTTAGTAGAAAAATAATTTTATACCGGTTCTTTTTTTCTAAACCAGAAATAAATTTAATGCCATAAAACTTCGCCATCAAATAGCCCAGCATCTGACTGATCACCATCGCTGTTTTAAATGCAATGGGTCCAAAAGTCATCCCCTCAAAAGTGCAAACAGTAAATGATTTTCTAAATCCAAATATAAAAACATAAGTTCCAAAGGAAACTAAGGCAGCATAGAGCGCTACTGATTTTTCTTTTGTAATAAATGACATGCCTATTTCTTTTAATGAAAACAATCTGTTTAATCGTCCTCTTAAAGATAGGGTAATTCAACTAATTTTTATGGTAAGCAAAGACAAAGGGCTTCTCTGGATTGTCTTTTAAAGCGCGCTTTACTAAATGCGGCTTTTGAATGATTTTTCTTTTGTTTAAATCAACCACTTCGATATTCTGATAAAACTGTTCTACTTGTTCAATCTGAAACAACATAGCATGTATTTCCAATAATAAAATCAATTGCTTTTGTTTTTTTAAAACATCATTGCTTGCAAGATATATATGGCTTCTTAACATGGATACAAAACTACAATTTTTTACAAGTATATTTGAATAAGATTTAATAATTCATGCAACAAAAAAAAGTACTCATTGCGCCCTTAGATTGGGGACTTGGTCATGCAACAAGATGCATCCCAGTGATTACTGCTTTGCTTGAACTTGGCTACCATGTAACGATTGCTACAGAAGGTGCTCATGAAATTATTTTAAGAGAAGCCTTTCCCAATTTGACTTTCCTTAGATTAAAAGGATATGGTATTCGTTATTCCAAAAACGCAGCAGGCTTTGCATTTAAAATGTTGGTGCAGGTTCCACGCATTTTGTACAACATCTTTAGAGAGTTTTGGTGGTTACATAAAACAAATAGGCACGAACAATTTGACTTGATCATTTCTGATAACCGTCTTGGTTTTTTTCACTTAAAAACGCCTTCGGTATTTATAACACATCAGTTGAACCTTCAAACCCCTTTTTGCTGGTCAACCAATTTGTTACAGTGGGTGCAGTATACCTGGTTTAAACTATTTTATACCATGGTATGGGTGCCCGATATGGAGGGCGACCAAAATCTTTCTGGTATTCTAGGAAATCCAATTTGGAAACCATCGGTGCCTGTATGGTATATGAATTGCCTTTCTAGGTTAAAAGCATATGCTACTGTTCCAGTGGAGGGACACCAACCTACCCACTTATTTTTGGGGATTGTATCTGGACCAGAGCCACAAAGAAGCATTTTCCAGGATATCTTATGGGCAGAAGGCAATGGGCTCCAACAGCCATTTAAGTTGATTGCTGGCACAGCTGGTCAGCATAATAACCAAGCTGTTTCTGCGTTTGGATCTATCATACCGCACTTGGGGGGACCTGATATAGTCAAGGCGATTGAAAATGCAAAATATATCATTAGTCGTGGAGGTTATACGAGCTTAATGGAACTGATTCCACTCAATAAGCCACTCATTTTAGTGCCCACCCCTGGACAAACAGAACAGGAATATTTAGCTAAAAGATGGCAAGAAAAAGGCTGGGCAATTGCCTATGATCAAACGGATTTTCACCTTGAAACAGCCTTAAAAGCAGCTGACAATTTTAATTACCAACCTATCCCTTTTGTCCCCTTTACAAAAGAAGCATTGGAAGCAACCCTAAAGCAAGTAAATTTGTAGTATGGGTGTACAGAAAACAGGAGAAGGGATTTTTGAAAATTTATCCAACTACTTAATCATTGATGTTCGAAGTCCTGGAGAGTATGCACATGCACATATCCCAAATGCTTTTTCATTACCACTTTTCACCGATGATGAACGTGCAGCAATTGGTACCACCTATAAACAAGAAAGTAGAGAAGCTGCGATTAAATTAGGGCTTCCTTTTTTTGGAACGAAGATGCAAGACATGATTGAACAGGTAGAAGGATGGGCAACTGTCTACGAAAAAACAAATGCTAAGAAGCCCACTATTTTAGTACACTGTTGGAGAGGTGGTATGCGCAGTGCTGCGGTTGCTTGGTTATTAGATTTGTATGGTTTTAAAACGGAACAACTTACTGGAGGCTACAAGGCTTATCGCAATTGGGTTTTAGCGCAGTTCGAAAAAAATTATTCCATGAAAGTGTTGGGTGGTTTTACAGGATCGGGTAAAACAGAAATTTTATTACAACTACAAAAGAGCAAGATCCCAGTTATTGATTTAGAAGGATTGGCGAATCATAAAGGATCTGCATTTGGTGCACTTGGACAAAATGAACAAGCAAGTCAAGAACAATTTGAAAATAATTTAGCAGCAGCATTATCGAATACTTGTGCTGCACATCCTTATTTTTGGATAGAAGATGAAAGCCAAAGAATAGGAACCAATATGTTGCCGATTACTTTTTTTAAAAATATTAGAAATAGTATTTGCTATTTTATTGATATCCCTTTTGAAGCGCGTTTGCAATTTATTGTTGAAGCTTATGGTAAGTTTGCGGTAGCTGATTTAATCGCAGCCACTTTAAGAATTCAAAAAAGATTGGGGGGATTAGAGACAAAGACCGCTGTCAATTTCTTAGTTGAAAATAATATCGAAGCTGCTTTTTCTATTTTATTAAAATATTATGACAAGGTCTACTTAAAAAATATTGAAACCGCTGCAATTCCAAAATTGAAAATTGAAAAGTTGGAAGCACCAGGGGTAAATCCTATTCAAAACGCAGGTCTATTCATGCATCTTTAATTTAATTATATGTTACAACGATTTTTAGCGTGGTGGTTTTTTACAGTGAGGGGATGGAGAACAGAAGGTGATTTTCCTTATGACCTAAAGCAGTCTGTAATCATTGCTGGACCCCATACACATAGTGTGGATTTTTTTCTTGGTTTGGCGGTACGCAAAAAAATGCATTTTGAATTTGTGCAGTTTTTGGGTAAAAAAGAGCTTTTTAATCCCATTACTGGGTGGTTTTTTAGACTTTTAGGCGGGCATCCGGTGGATCGACACAAAAAGAGCAATATGGTAGAACAAGTGGTGGCCCTATATCGTCAAAACGAACGCTTTCATATTGCGCTTTCCCCAGAAGGTACGAGGACCAAAGTCCTTAAATTCAAAACGGGCTTTTACCATATTGCTAAAAACGCTGGGGTGCCTATTTTGATGGCGGGTTTTGATTTTGGCAAAAGACGCGTGGTTTTTGCAGACCCTTTCTTTACAAGTAATGACGAATCTGGCGATTTACGCTTTATTGTCAATTTTTTTAAACAATTTGAGGGCTATGTTCCTGAATATGGCATCACAGACGATATAGTTTGTTAAAAACAAGTGATTTTTCATTTTTGTTTTATTCCTATGCAGTAGTTTCCTATTTTTGTCACAGCAATAACTTGATTATTCATTTATAAAAACAGACTTAACATGAAAAGTAAAATTTTTTTAGCGCTTGCTCTAATTAGCTTAGGTGCTTTCTCTTGCGTTAGCCCTAAAAAATTACAAGAAGCAGAAGCTAAATATGGTCAATTAAACGGCGCATA
>JBILIU010000054.1:0-8637 GCA_044368905.1 Sediminibacterium sp.
CTGTAGCAGAAAAAGCGATTGATAAGGCGATACAATCAGAGGGGGCGGATGTCTCTTTGGAAATTTTAATCAAACAAGCCCTCAAAAATTGTTAATCAGTCATTTTTAATGCTTTATTCTTGAGATTCTTTCACACTATCTTATTATTATCAGGTATACTTCTATTGAAGCAGACTAGTCATGCCCAAGATACAAGTAGAATCATTGCACCATTTAAAGATACAACTACTAAAAAAACGCCTGATACCTTGGTGGGTAAACTAAGGTATCCTATTGCAGATAGACGTGCGGACTTTTTGTCTCAGCCTAGCATTAACCCATTTGATATTAGGGATTCAAGTGTACTCAACAGAAGAGTAGACTATGATCCTACTACTAAGCAATATTATATTACAGAAAAATTAGGCACAGGGTACAATCGTTTTCCTTCTACCTTGAGTTTTGACGAGTTCTGGAAATTAAAAACACGTAAGGATGAGCAAGCGTATTTTATGCAACGTGCTAATTCATTAGGTGTATTAAATCGAAAAATTACAAGACCTAAAACAAAAGTATTCAATAGTTATTTTGATCGTTTATTTGGGAAGACAGGATCGGATTTAAAAATTGATATCAAACCTGTTGGAGAAATTAATATCAGGGCTGGGTATCAGGGACAGAATGTAAAAAATCCAACCTTGCCGGAGCGTGCCAGAAGAAACGGTGGATTTGATTTTGATGCCAATACTAATTTTAGCATGAATGCAAGTATTGGTGACAAGCTTAGGTTTCCAATTAATTTAAATTCATTGTCTAATCTTGGATTCGATAATCAGATAAAATTAAATTACACCGGCAAGAAAGATGAAGTCGTTAAGTTTATCGAAGCAGGTAATATCAATTATATTTCTCGAAGCACTTTGATACCAAGTACGCAAAATTTATTTGGGGTGAAGACCCAATTACAATTTGGAAAATTATTTGTGACTGGAGTGATGGCCAATCAAAAATCGCAACGTCAGTCTATGGCCTTACAGGGAGGATCATCTACACAAAGATTCCAAAAAAGATTAGACGACTATGAAGAAAATAGACACTTTTTACTAGCACAATATTTTAAAGAAAATTACAATACGGTAATGAGTAAATTGCCGGTGCCTAATTCTAAAATACAAATTAAGCGTATCGAAGTTTGGGTGACCAATCGTAATGGTCAAACAACCAACGCCAGAGATGTGGTTGGTTTGGCTGATCTTGGTGAACCAGTATTAAGAAAGGAGAAACAGCAATACCAAACAAATCCTAATAATCCATACCCGGATAACAATGCCAATAGTTTGTACTCAACGATTATAGGTAATCAAGATGCTAGAATACCATCTGGGGTTGCGGGTGTTTTAGGGAGAGCCAATTTGAGATCAGCGGAAGACTATGAACGCACATTTGCAAGAAAATTAACAGAGAATGAATATTTTTTCAATCAACAAGTTGGTTTCTTGTCCTTAAATATTCCTTTACAAGCGGATGAAGTATTGGCTGTTGCTTTTCAATACGCTTACAATGGTAAAATATATCAAGTGGGTGAGTTTTCAGAAGGGGTTGCCTTGGATCCAAAAAATGGTGTGCAACAAGTTTTATATTTAAAATTATTGAAAGCCACTTCGCAAAGAACAGATTTACCTATCTGGGATTTGATGATGAAAAACGTATACTCATTGGATTTATTTGGCGCTATTCAGCAACAAGATTTTCAATTGAATATTTTATACGAAGAGCCAAGCGCTGGATTAAAAAGATACCTCCCTCAGGTTGAAAACCCATATTATCAGGGTAAGTCTTTGTTAAAAATATTGAACTTAGATACATTGAATAATCGTAATGACCCACAACCAGATGGGGTATTCGATTATGTAGAAGGCTATACCGTATTGTCTAGTATGGGCAGGATTGTTTTTCCGTTGTTAGAACCTTTTGGAAAAGATTTAAAAGATAGGGTATTTACAAAAAATGATGTAGTGAATGATTCCTTAGTAAAAAAATATGTGTTTACACATTTATATGATAGTATCAAAGCCATTGCACAAACTTATGCCAACTTAAATCGCTTTGTGATGGAAGGGCAAGTAAAAGGTAGTGCTGGTGGATCTGAAATTAGCTTAAATGCCTTCAATGTGCCTCCTGGTTCTGTGAGTGTTCGTGCTGGTGGACAGATTTTAAAAGAAGGAGTAGATTATATGGTTGATTATGGTTCTGGTACAGTAAGAATTATCAACCCAGGTATTTTAAGTTCGAATATTCCAGTGGATGTTTCTTATGAAAATAATTTAGGTTTTGGTTTTCAGGAGCGAGGATTTAGGGCATTGAGGATTGATTATTTAGCGAGTAAGAATTTTAATTTTGGATTATCCTCTTCACGTTTAAATGAGCGACCATTTTTTATTAAGACGAATTATGGTTCAGACCCAATTAAAAATTCTATGTACGGTTTTGATTTTAACTATAAAAAAGATTTACCAGGTTTAACAAGGCTCTTGGATAAACTTCCATTTTATAGTACAAAAGCAAAATCATCCATTGTGGCATACGGAGAAGCAGCATATTTAAAACCAGGCCATGCGCAGCAAATTGGCAGGGGGGAATCTGGTGTGGTGTATCTAGACGATTTTGAAGCCACAAGAACAAATATTGATTTAAGATTTCCTTTCAATGCTTGGACACTTGCTTCAACGCCTATTGGAGATGATAAATACCCACGATTTAAAGAGGGGGAATTGGTAGATTCAATTGACTATAATAATAATAGAGCAAGATTGGCTTGGTATACGATTGAGCCTAATTTACAAGATCGAAATAGTGCCAATAATCCATTAGCAAATAATGTGAAAGCAATGAGTGATTCAAGAGTTCGTCAGGTATTTACCAATGAATTGTTTCCTCAAAGAACAACCAATATCACAGATGTTCAATTGCCTACTTTTGATTTAAGTTATTATCCAAAAGAAAGAGGTCCGTATAATTATAATTATAAAGACTTTGATGCAAACGGAAACTTTAAGAAACCAGCCGAAAAATGGGGCGGTATTATGCGCGCTTTAGATCAGACAGATTTTGAAACAGGCATCATTGAATATGTTGAATTTTGGGTACAGAATCCATTCAATGATAGTACAAAGGCAACAAAAGGTAAATTAGTTCTAAACTTGGGAAATGTGAGTGAGGACATCTTAAAAGACGGAAGACGTTTTTATGAAAACGGTATGCCAACGCCTACTAGTCCTGCAAGTATTGATAGCTCTACCTGGGGAAAAGTGCCAGTGAACCCAATTCAAGTGACCAATGCATTTAGCAATAATCCTGAAGATAGAAAGTTCCAAGACGTTGGTTTTGATGGACTAGGTGATGATGAGGAAAGAATTAAAAGAGCTTATTTGATCAATCAAATAGGCAATGGCAATGTAGCAGAACAATTTAAGAAAGATCCTTCTGCAGATAACTATGTATGGTATCGAGATGCTAGTTATGATGCAAGTAATGCTAATATCTTAAACAGGTATAAATACTTTAATAATCCTCAGGGCAACTCTGCTTTAGCTGGCAATAGTCAGTTTAGTAGTGCGGCCACATTATTACCTGATAATGAAGACTTGAATAGAGATAATACTTTAAATGAAACAGAAGCTTATTTTGAATACGAAATTGATTTGCAAAAAGGCAGAATAAGTCCAACTACAACTAGGTATGTGACGGATTCAAAAACAGTCAGCGTTACTTTAGCGGATGGTTCTAAATCTGTTGAGAACTGGTATTTATTTAGGGTGCCTATTAGATCTCCTGATGCTAAAAAAATTGGAGGTATTCGCGATTTTAAATCCATTCGTTTTTTAAGAATGTATTTAACAGAATTTGAAGATTCTGTTACTTTACGTTTTGCTAAATTAGATTTAGTGCGTAATCAATGGAGACAATATGGTTATGAAATTAATTATTCAAATGATTACAAGCAAATTTCAGCAAATACAAATACTACATTAAATACTTTAGCGGTTAGTGTAGAGGAAAATGGGAATAGAACACCTGTCAATTATGTGATTCCTCCAGGTATTGAAAGAATTCAATTATTGAGTAATAATGGGGTTAACTTATTACAAAATGAACAAGCACTTGCGCTTCAAGTTAAATCACTTTATAATAAAGAAGCTAGAGGCGTATTTAAAACAATGAATATTGACGTTAGACGTTACGGCAAATTATCAATGTTTCTCCATGCTGAAAGTATGATTGGTAAAACTAAGGTTCAAGATGGTGGTTTAACTGCAGTGATTAGAATTGGTCAAGATTTTCAGAACAATTTTTATGAAGTACGTATACCTTTAAAAGTTACGCCACCTGTTGTACTTTCTCCTTATACCAATGAGCAATCTAATATAGTTTGGCCTAATGAATTAAATGTCAATTTCAGTGATCTGATCCAACTTAAAATTGACAGAGATAATTCTAGAAATAAAGACTCTGCTTCTAGGTATTTTAATGATCAAAAATACATGGTCTTTGGTAATCCAAATTTGGGAGAGGTTCGTGGTATTTTAATTGCAATTGAAAACACAAATTCATCCTCTCCAATAGACGCAGAAGTTTGGATGAACGAATTAAGACTCTCCAACTTAGATGAACGTGGTGCTTGGGCTGCACTTGGCCGTATGGATCTTGTCTTAGCAGATTTAGGAACAGTTGCTGTTTCTGTCAATAATAGAACTTCTGGTTTTGGAAGCATAGAACAAAAAATGAACGAACGTGCTAAAACTGGGTTTACGCAGTTGGACATTGCCGCAAATATTGACGCTGGGAAATTATTACCTAAGCAAGCAAAGATCTCATTGCCAGTTTTTGCAGGTTTAAATAAAACACAAGAAAATCCTGAATTTGATCCATTCAAGAAAGATGTTTTATATGCTGATCAAATTAAAAATGCAGATGCCTCAAAGAGAGACTCAATCAAAAATACATCCATAGATCAAACCACCATCAAGACACTCAATTTTACCAATGTAAGGTTCATGCCTGGTAAAAATAATACCATGTTGAGTCCAAGTAATTTTGATTTTAGCTATTCTTATTCTGAGTTACAACAAACAAGCCCTTTAATTGAATTAAATCAGGTAGTGAAGCATCGAGGTTCAATTGGGTATACATTTAATAATACTGGAAAATCGTATCAGCCATTTTCAAAATTGATTAAGACTAAATCATCTTGGCTCTCTTTGATAAAAGATTTTAATTTTACGCCTGCGCCAAGTTTAATTAGTTATCGCACTGTTTTTGATCGACAATTTGGGGAGTATACGCCAAGGACTATCAATCCTTTTGATGGCCAAAGAGAGGTGGCAGAAACTACATATGACAAGTATTTCACAATGGGTCGAATTTTTAATCTTCGTTGGCCTCTAACAAGATCCATTAGTTTTGATGTGATTTCAAACTTGAATTCAAGAATAAATGAACCAGCAGGACGTATAGATACCAAAGAGGAAAAAAGAGTTTTAAAAGAAGCGGTTTTGAGGGGAGGGAGTAACACACTCTACAATCAGCAAATTACAATGCGATATGATTTGCCTACCAGTAAATTCCCATTGACTGACTGGATTTTATCAAGTTATAATGTATCCTCCAATTACAATTGGATAGGTGCAAGCAGATTATTTACCAACTTAGGTAATACAATAGAAAATATACTTTCGCATCAAGTGAATGCACAATTTAATTTTAATAGCTTTTACAATAAATCAAAATTCATTCGATCTGCTTTATCCGATGCAAAACCTACTCCAAATCAATCCAATCCTTTAACGAATCAATTAGTCATTAAAAAGGAAGATGCATTAAATGGACTAACGGGCAAGGCAAGGGATTCGGCCTATAAAAAATGGAAGGAGGCAAGAAAGCAGGAACGCATTGCTATGAGGGCGCTTAAGGCAAATGAAGTGTTGAATATTCCAGGTCCTGTAAAAACGTTAGTAAGCTTATTGACAATGGTTCAAAATGCTTCTTTGGATTACGCAGAAAATTATAATAGTCGTTTACCAGGATTTAAACCAGGTGTTCAGTTTATAGACAGGGAATTAAAGGGCATTACGCCTGCTTTTGAGTATTCTATGATTGGCAAAAAGCTAGATAGCAATTGGCTGAATACACAAGAGCGTAATGATAATCTTACTAAGGATGCAAATTTCAATTTGTTGTTTAGGCAAGGTTTTGAACAAAGATTGAGTGCAAGAATCATGATTGAGCCTATCAAAACATTCATTATTGATTTAAAATTGGATAAGACTTTTACAAAAGAATATTCTGAATTTTTTAAAGACACTAGCACTACAGGGAAAGGATACAGAACACATAATAATCCATTGTCTGCAGGCGGATTCAGCATAAGTTATGTTGCGTTAAGAACATTCTTTGACAAACATGATCCAAATATGATTTCTAAACAGTTTGAAAATTTCCAAGCCTACAGAAAAACGATTTCTTTAAAGGTTGCTGGATTGAATAAGTATTGGAGTGATAATCCAAAATATGATTCAGGCTATGCGGTTGGTTATGGCAGATATGCGCAAGATGTATTGATTCCATCATTTATTGCTGCATACACTGGCAAGGATCCAAAGAGAGTTAATTTGCTGAATCAAACCAATTCAAATATTCGTTCTAATCCATTCTCGGGTATGTTACCAATGCCTAACTGGAATTTATTATATAATGGCTTAGCGGCTATACCTGGCATCTCTAATGTATTCTCCAATATATCCTTGACGCATGGTTACAATGGTAGCTTATCTATGAATAGTTTTAGCAGTTCTCTTTTGTATGCTGATGAAAGAGGTTTTGGCGCTCCTAGTTTCCTAGATCCAGTGAGCAAGAACTATGTTCCTTATTTCTTAATTCCAAATATAACAATCAGCGAAAGAATGGAGCCATTGTTAGGATTGAATGTCACTACTATTTCACAATGGTCTATCCGTTTTGAATATAAGAAGAGTCGAATATTGGCTTTGAGTTTAGTGGATTATCAACTGAGTGAAAACAATAGTACGGAGTGGGTGATAGGAACAAGTTTCCGAAAAAGAGGTTTAAAATTACCATTCAATATTCCTGGTCTAAATAACAATAAACTAGCCAATGACTTAACATTTAGGTTGGATGTAGCTGTGCGTGATGTGTTCAATACGAATAGTAGATTGGATCAATCCAACGCCTATGGTACGGGAGGACAAAAGGAAATTACTTTACAGCCATCCGTAGATTATGTTTTGAATAGCAAGATCAATTTAAGATTCTTCTTTGATCAAAGAAGAGCGACGCCATATATTTCATCCGCGCCTCCAATCACCAATACAAGGGCAGGGGTGAATATCCGTATTGCACTTTAATCTACGAAATGAATAAATTTATTTCACAAAATCATAGTTTTTAAAATAGTAAACTATTTCACAAAATCTACGATTTTGCGAATGCCCATTTGATCATTTCCTTCCAGGTGACTTTTTTACCATACATTAAAATGCCTGTTCTGTAAATCTTAGCACTTAGCCATGTGGTTAATAAGAATCCACCAATTAGTGTAACCATACTCAATGCCAGTTCCCAATAAGGGACTGTTGTTGGTACACCGTAGGAAACTCTTGCCATCATCACCATTGGAGAACTAAAAGGAATCACACTCGCCCAAAAAGCCATCGGCGTATTTGGATTCTGTATCACTACATTGGTAATAATATAAGAGAAGATAATCGGCATGGTGATTGGGAACATTAAACTTTGTGCATCCTGCGGGTCTTCGTTCACAACGCTACCAACAGCTGCAAATAAAGCAGCATAAAACAAGAAGCCACCTAAGAAGTAAAATAAGAATAGTCCAATAATCAATGGCCAATTGGTGGTAGATAAAACATGTTGGAATGCATAAATATTTTTTGCAGATTCACTTGCTTGTGCCATTCCTGCCGCACCCATTTGTCCACCAGATGCTTGTAATTGTTGCAATTGACTTTGCATATCATCTGGTAATAAGCCAAAGCCTACGCCAGTCAATGTGACCACCACGATGATCCACATTAAAAACTGCGTTAAACCAACAGCGCCAATGCCAATGATTTTGCCAAGCATGAGTTCAAATGGTTTAACACTGCTTACAATCACTTCGGCAATACGATTTGTTTTTTCTTCCATCACTCCACGCAACACCATGGTGCCATATATAAACATCGTAATGTAAATTAATAGACCACTCGCGTACCCTATGGCCATAGCTAAGCCAGCATTGCTTTCTTTACTTTTTTTACCCTCATCCTCATAGGCTTTTAATTCTGCTATTTGTGCAGATTGATGAATCGAATCCAATATGCTTTGTTGGATACCCGCTTTTTCTAGCATTCGGTCTTCAATCGCTGCATTGATTTTTCTACTGATGCTTTCTTGTAAACTAAAGCCCATCGATTTCTTAGATCTTAAGATATAATCTGCTTTTTTATCTCCTTCAAATAATGGCATGAGTAAAATATCGGAGTACCCTTTTGCTTGATAATTACTTGTGTCCACATCATTAGAGAATTCAAATTTTAATTGGTTGCTGTTTTTTAGTTTATCCTTAAAAAAACCATTAGGATC
>JBILIU010000055.1:0-8277 GCA_044368905.1 Sediminibacterium sp.
CAAAAGGGAAACAAATCATCTCACATATTGGGGATGCCAAAGCAATCCTACCTACCCTTACTAAACAATGGGACCTAGTATTTATTGACGCAGATAAGACTAGTTATATTGAATACTTTAATTTAGTGCTACCAATGCTTTCGGATAAAGGTGTGATCATTGCCGACAATGTATTATTTCATGGACAAGTTTTTGAAGAAAATATAACAGGGAAAAATGCCTTGGCAATACATGCATTCAACGAATTCATTTTACAACATCAAGACATTGAAAAAATTATGTTGACCGTTAGAGACGGATTAACCTTAATTAGAAAAAAATAATATGAAACAACCCATACTCTTGATTTTGATTTTATGTATGACCATGCAAATTGGTTGGACACAAAACAATGCAATAACCATCGCTTATATCACGCAGTATAAAGCTATTGCGATGAAGGAAATGAAACGCACTGGGGTACCCGCTTCGATCACCCTTGCTCAAGCCATTCTTGAATCCAATAGCGGCGAAAGCAATCTGGCCAAAAACCACAATAACCACTTTGGTATCAAATGCAAATCGGATTGGACTGGTGCCAAAGCGTATCAAGATGATGATGCAAAACAAGAATGTTTTAGAGCTTATGAGGCAGCTGAGGTATCATTTAAAGACCATTCTAATTTTTTAAAGAATAGACCAAACTATGTGGATTTATTTTTATTGGATCCGGTAGATGATACTGCATGGGCCTATGGACTTAAGAAAGCTGGGTATGCTACTGCATCGGACTATCCTAAAAAATTATTAAAAATCATCGACGATTACGAATTAGCACAATACAATTTTCCAGAGCTTGAAAATGAAATTGAAGAAGAAGCAAGCACCAAGGTGCTTGCTGATGCGCCCGTAAACAAGGTGCTTGCTGATGCACCCGTAATTAAGACACCTTCTGATACACCCGTAAAAAAGGTTGTTGTTGATACAGTAGTTAATAAGGTTGTGAATGATTCCCCTGTAAATAAACAAATTACAGATACGCCAGTAAAAAGCTTGAACAAGCCTTCAGGTATTGCTCAAATGAATACCACAGATAATTTAGCGCCATTGCCAACAAAGGCATTACCTAAACAAACATTACCTGCTCCTCAAAAAGATACAAGCAAAAAGGAAGTTATTACAGTTTTTCAAACAACTCAAAAAGAAGCTCTAAAGATAGATTCAGTTAAGGCATCTTCAATTACGCTTCCTATTGTATCCAAAAAGCCTACATACAATTATCCCGAAGGACAATTTAGAATCAATCAAGTACCAGTGATACTTGGAAAAGAAAAAATGTCATTTATAGAGATCGCACTTAAATACAAAGTGCCATTGTATAAATTATTTGAATACAATGATATTAAAGCTTCGAATCTTTTGGAAAGCGACCAATTGATTTTCCTTGCTCCAAAAAAGAAAGCAGGTGCTGCCTCATTTCACATTGTAAAATACAATACTAGTTTACAAGAAATTAGTCAACTAGAAGGTGTTCAATTAAGTCTATTAAAATTATATAACCCTCAATTAGTGGAACCTTTAAAAGAAGGCGCACAAGTAATATTATTTAATAAAAAGAAATAACATGTCTACCATTCAAGTTCTAGATAAAACATTTGAACCTTATTTAAAGGAAGCAGTCATTCAAGAAAAAATTACCGAGCTAGCAAGGCAACTAAATAAAGACTATGCAGGGAAGCGTCCTCTATTCTTATCCATTCTAAATGGCTCCTTCTTATTTACCGCAGACCTATTCAAGCAAATCACCATAGAGGCAGAAGTAAGCTTTATTAAATTAGCGTCCTACAAAGGCACTAGTTCAACTGGCAATGTAATTACAGCAATAGGATTAGATATCAATGTAAAAGACAGACATATCATTATTTTAGAGGATATTATTGACACAGGCAAGACTTTACATCACTATCTTCCACAATTAGATAGCATGCAACCTGCGTCTGTTAAAATTGCAGTATTGCTCAATAAAAAAGAGGCTTTACAGTTCCCAGTTCAAGTCCATTATACCTGTTTTGATATTCCTAATAAATTCGTAGTGGGTTATGGATTGGATTATGATGGATTAGGCCGAAACAGTAAAGACATCTATCAATTAAAGGCATAAATAAAAAAAGGGACAATTAAAGTTGTCCCTTTTTTTTATAATCTTAAATGAGCTTACTTAAAAGCTTCTTTTACTTTATCGTAGAAACTTTTATCCCCTTTGACAGGTTTTGGTTTAAAGTTTTCGCTTTCTTGCATTTTATTCAAAGCAATTTTTTCTTCTTCACTTACTTCTTGTGGTGTCCAAATATTCACGTGAATTAATTGATCCCCCTTTGCATATCCTTGCACTTCTGGAAACCCTTTTCCTTTTAGTCTAAATATTTTACCACTTTGTGTACCTGCTGGTATTTTAATTTTTGCACGACCATCTATGGTTGGCACTTCTACACTTGTACCGAAAATGGCGTCTGGTATTGTAATGTATAAATCAAATGAAACATTCAAACCATCTCTATGTAAGAACTCATGTTGCTCTTCCTCAATCATGATGATTAAATCTCCAGAAGATCCTCCACGCTCACCAGCATTGCCCTTGCCAGACATGCTTAATTGCATACCATCTTGAACACCTGCAGGAATATCAATTGAAATAGTTTCCTCACCATACACTCTACCCTCGCCCTTACAAGCTGTACATTTTGCAGTCACTGTACTTCCTTCTCCATTACAAGTAGGACAAGTATTCACAGTTTGCATTTGACCCAAGAATGTATTGGTCACTTTTCTTACTTGTCCAGAACCCTTACAAGTGCCACAAGTTTGAACACTAGAGCTGTCTTTAGCGCCATTGCCATTACAAGTAGAGCAAAGCACATGCTTCTTTACTTTTACTTGCTTATTCACACCATTCGCAATCTCTTCGAAATTCAATTTTAATTTGATTCTTAAGTTACTGCCTCTTTGGCCTCTTGCTTTTGCACCACCTCTTGAACGGCTTTGTCCACCGCCAAAAAATCCTCCAAACATATCGTCACCAAACACATCACCAAACTGGCTAAAGATATCATTCATGTCCATACCGCCACCGCCGTATCCACCACCACCGCCAGTACCAGGTCCAAATGCTTGATGTCCAAAACGATCGTATTTCGCTTTCTTATCTGCATCACTTAAGATTTCGTAGGCTTCGGCTGCTTCTTTAAATTTTTCTTCTGCAGCTTTATCACCAGGATTTCTATCCGGATGAAACTGCATTGCAACTTTACGGTAAGCCTTTTTTATTTCATCCGCAGATGAAGATTTGCTCACGCCTAATATTTCGTAAAAATCTCTTTTTGACATACTGCTTTTTTTATTTGCCTACCACCACTTTTGCAAAACGAATAATTTTATCATTCAAATAATATCCCTTAGTGACTTCGTCAATCACCTTCCCTTTTTTTGAAGCATCCGGCACAGGCACTTCTGTAATCGCTTCATGTAATTCAACATCAAATGTTTGATCAATACTTTCCATTGCCTTTAAGCCTTTTGCATGCAGGGTTGCTCTTATTTTATTAAACACCAATTGGATGCCTTCTTTTTGAACAGCGATATCGTCTGATTCATTCAATTGCTTTTCTGCACGATCACAGTCGTCCATGACGTCCAAAAGAGACACAATCACATCCTTACCTGCGGTTTGGATTAAATCCACTCTTTCCTTAGCAGTTCTTCTTTTGAAGTTTTCAAATTCTGCCATTAAACGCAAATATTTGTCCTTTTGGTCTGCCAAATCTGCCTTCATTTGATCTATTTCACTCAAAGGCGCTTCCTCGGTTTCTGGGGCAGTTTGTGCTCCATTTTCAGTATCTACGATTGATTCTTGATTGAATTGCTCTTTATCTTCCATAATTGACTATTTGTACTCTATTGGACGCAAATATATTGCCAAAGCAATAAAAGAGCAAAATTGACATAAAAGGGGCTTAAAATGAACAAGTTGTCACTTAATCTGTCCCTATCTTTGACAAATGACAAAGGTTTACCTAAATAAGCGCATTACGCCAAGAATTGCCATGGGGCATCCATGGATTTATAACAATGAAGTAGACCGTATCGCTGGCACAGTTGCCCCTGGGGATATCGTAGAAGTCTACTATTTTGACGGACAATTAGCAGGCCGAGGCTATATCAACCCAGGATCTCAAATCATCATAAGATTATTGACTCGAAAAAGAGACCATATTGATGCGGCATTTTTCCATCAAAAAATTAGTGAAGCTTGGGCCTATCGACAACAATTGGGCTACACCGAAAATTGTAGACTGGTATTTGGAGAAGCAGATGGATTACCAGCATTGATCATAGATAAGTTCAATGATTATTTTGTTTTACAAACTTTATCATTGGGAATAGAGCAATGGAAAACTGCCATTGTAGACGCCATCAATACCATCTTTAAACCAAAGGGGATTTATGAAAGGAACGATGTACCTGTCAGAGAACTCGAAGGACTTGAACAAAAGAAAGATTTTTTATCGGACCCATTCCCAACAGAAATCATCATTCAAGAAAATGGTTTACATTTTTATGTAGATATTGAAAATGGACAAAAAACAGGTTACTTTTTAGACCAACAAGACAACCGTCGTGCAATTCAACATATTGTAAAAGGCGCAGATGTATTAGGTGCATTTACTTATACTGGAACATTTGAAATACATGCTGCACATTATGGCGCAAAATCTGTTTTAGGTATTGATATTTCTGAAAATGCAGTGGCACAAGCCAACAGGAATGCGGCGTTAAATAAATTAGATCATATTGTGAAATTTGAAGCAATGAATGCTTTTGATGTCCTAAAAAATTGGGGCAAAGAAGGCAGAAAATATGATGTGGTGATGTTGGATCCACCTGCTTTTACAAAAAGTAGAAGTAGTATCGAAAAAGCAGTCACAGGCTACAAAGAAATTAATTTAAGGGGAATGAAAATGATCAATAATGGTGGCTTTTTAGTGACTTCTAGTTGTACGAACTTAGTGAGTCCCGAACTATTCTTAGACACAATTTACATGGCTGCCAAAGATGCCAAGAAAAGGATTAGACAAGTCACCTATCAGTCACAGTCCAGCGACCATCCAATTATTTGGGGCATGGAGAATACGCATTATTTAAAATTCTTGATTGTTGAAGTTTGTGATAGATAAAAATATTCTATAAAAATTAACACGAACCAAAAAGGGTCCCGATAAATCGGGACCCTTTTTAAAAATCATTAGAGGTCAAAATTGTTAGGGCTTACATTTTATGAAGCCCTAACAATTTTTAACGTTTCAGTTCAATGAATTCAATGTTGTTTGAATCGCCTCAAAATTAGGTAAGTCTCCAGGTGTAGGACAAACTTCGGCATATTGCACCACGCCATTTGCGTCCAATACAAAAGCTGCACGCTTACTTACACCTTGCATTTCAAAAGCAGGGAATGTTTCATACAATACATCAAATGCGGTTGCAGCTGCTTTATTAAAATCACTCAATAAAGGAAAATTTAATTTTTGCTCTTCTTTGAACTTGCCTAATGCAAATAAAGAATCTACAGAAATACCATATACTTGGGCATTGGTTGAATTGTATGCTGCGATATTGTCTCTTACAGTACAAAGTTCAGTTGTACAAACACCTGTAAATGCAAGTGGGAAAAATAAAAGTACCACATTCTTACCTTTAGCATCTGCTAAATGCACTTGGTTTTTATCTGTATCAAATAATGTGAAATCAGGGGCGTTTTGTCCGATTGAGATTGGCATAATTGTATAGTTTAGTAGTTTAAGATATCAAAAGTAAAAGTGTTTGATGAGACCTCCATTTATTTACATAAAATTAATGTGCAATAAGGGCTAATTTTTCCCTTTTCGATAATGCTTCCACCGAGTCCATTAATACTTTCATTTCAACTGGATGCTTATCCAGGTAATCCATTGTAGCATAAAATTGCACTCTATCTACTTTGTTTAGATTGAATACACGTTGATAGTATGCTGCTTTCTTAAGGGATGGTTGTATGGTTGTATCGGTCTGAATTTGTCTTGACAGGTATTCATCTACTTGCATTAATTGCCATACTGTTTGTTGCATGCTTTTGATAGGCAAAAGCGTCCCCTTCTTTGTTTCGCTTGAAGCACATGCCGCAAGAAATAGCATGCCTAAAATGATTGTTTTTTTCATTCAAAATATGCTTTATACTTATTGATATTGGTAATGTCTATCGCAGACAATGTAGTCATCAATTGTTTCTTAGTTGTCCGGTCAGCATCCGAAAATAAACCGATCAATTCTGTCACCCTGCCTTGCATAAAGATAGAGATAGCCATAGAATTGACATTGTCCTCGTTCAATTCTTGTAAACTCATGAGTGCATTGAGGATGGCCACTTTAGCCTGCTCTGGCTTTTCTGCTAATTGATCTATCCCTTTTCTATAATAGTTAAAACTAATTTCATGTAATTTTTCAAAACCAGATTTAGTTAGGTTATCAATTAATACAAATCGGTTACGTTGTCCGTCATAGGATTTCCATCCATTGATTCCAGATCCATCTGGTGCGTTGTATACAATATTTAAAGCTTTACTAAAATAAGGCGCACCTCCATTTTTAGAGAAGGAGTCATAATCTAAGCCAAGTATAATATACACATAGTAAGCAAGTGTAGCTGTTAAATTCGCTTCTAATGGATCTGTCCTGGCTACATTATTTTCATTGAATTCAATAGGCTGTCCTAATTGATATTTAAATGTGAAATTAGCATCCTGCATATTCAATAATGGCGTTGAATAATTAGCGCGATACACTGGCCTATTTGCAACGATGCTTAATTTGGCATTGTATACACCTGGAGATACCACAGATTCAATGGTAATATAAAAACTACAATCAATTTTCTCCTCTTGCGTAAAAATATCTGAAGTCCATTTACGCTGGTTGATAAAATCTTTTAACTGTGTTTGAAGTTGCGTAAAAAATTTAGGATCTACTTGATTATCTACTTTATTGGTTTGCAGGCTTACAACAGCCGCAAGCTCCTGCCCTCTCAATTGCTGAAAAGCACAAAAGCACAATAAAAAGATCGATATTTTCCTTAAAAACATACCTATTTGTTTTATACCCTAAAATACAAAAACGTCCCGAATCTTCGGGACGTTTTATATAAATACCTTAATAAGTCTAACGGAATAAATCCGCTTCCTCATTTTTACGATGATAAATCTTGTCGTCAATGAATTCAGCAGTTGCTAAAATCGCTGGATTTGGCATACGCTCATAAGCTTTAGAGATTTCGATTTGCTCTTTATTCTCATGAATTTCTTCCAAGCTGTCTGTATGACTAGCAAACTCCTCTAGTTTAGAGTGTAATTCTTCTCTAATAGAGATATTAATTTGATTCGCTCTTTTTGCAATGATAGAAATTGATTCATACAAATTTCCAGTCTTTGCTTTCAAAGCCTTCAAACTTTTTGTTTCTACAACAGCAGGTGTGTTAGCACCCATATGTCTTCTTAATTTACTCATTTTATATTATTTAAATATTGATCAGTTTGTTTCTTTATTTTTTTAGCTTCTGTCATCAATGGACTATCGCTATATCTATCTACAAAATCATTGTATTCTGCAATCACTTTTTCAAAACGCTCTTTTTGTTTATCAATGAAGCTATTTTCTGCAAACTTAAAATAGGATTTCAATGTTAATAATTTATACTTATCAGCTTGCTTAGAGTCTGGAAAATAATCTGATAATAAACCATAAGAAACTGCAGAAGCTCTGTACAAAGCAAGATCATAGTACAATGTAGCAGTTTTGTAATCCTTTAATTCCAATTTTTCTCTACATGCATCAATGACTTCAGACGCTTCCTTCACTCTTGTACTTGTTGGATGCGCATCAATAAAAGATTGCATTAATTGCATTGCTCTATTGGTGGTGGTTTGATCTAATTCAGCTTTAGGGGAACGCTTATAATAAGTAAATGCCCTCATAAATTCTACTTCTTCCACTTTTGTAGAATTAGGGAAATACTCTATAAAAGTTTTGTATATATTTTCTGCATTCTCATAATCCTGATCGTAATAATAAGAATTAGCATACATCAAATATAATTCCTCATAACGAGGTGTTCCTTTTACGAACTGAATGACTGATTCAAAGAGCTGTTGTGCATTAATGTATTTCTTTTCTGCAAAATATTTTTCTGCCATTTTAACTTTGTAGTCTGTGTCC
>JBILIU010000056.1:0-8064 GCA_044368905.1 Sediminibacterium sp.
TAGATGCTACTGGTTATCCAAAGAAAGACGAGAAAGGTTCTTTAGGTTTTAAATTAGCAGCTATACCAGTTTTAAATCAAGCCTTAAAACATATCTCTCCTATCTCTTTAATTCGAAAAAGTTTAGAGGATGCTTTTTACAATAAGGCTTTAGTGACAGAAAAAATGGTTCAACAATACCACGACCTATTATTAAGAGAAGGCAATAGGGCTGCAGTATTGGAATTGTTCCAGCATCCTATGAAACCAGATGCGACAAAAATTAAAACCATTACACAACCTACACTCATTATATGGGGAAAGGAAGACCAGCTTATTTCTTATAAGAATGCATCTTTATTCAAACAAGATATTCGTGATAGTCGCGTCTTGGTACTTGATAAAGTGGGACATATTCCAATGGAAGAAGCACCTAGACAAGTGGCCGCAGCAATACTTGAATTTATTAAGTAGGGATAAAATTTAACCTATGGAAAACAAGACTAAAGAGATTTTAAAAACTGTGCTATTATATGGAATGATTGCGTTCTATATATTTGGCGGGTACAATCATTTTAGAGATCCAGACTTTTATATTCCATTGATCCCTCCTTATTTGGCTACTTGGGCAGTGGAACTGAACCTATTATCTGGTCTATTTGAAATTGGGTTAGCGCTTTTATTAATTCCAACACAAACACGAAAATATGCAGGCTGGGGTATTGTACTCATGCTGATTGCCTTTATTCCAAGTCATATTTACTTTATACAAAAAGGTACATTCTCCTTAGGTACAATTACAATGAACCCAATGATTAGTTGGGTTAGGTTGTTGGTATTCCAGCCACTATTTATTGTCTGGGCCCTTTGGGTTAGTAAAAGGAAATAGGGAAGGTGTGTTATTGATATATGCCTGATACTTTTCTGTATGTCCCCATTTTTCCATTCCCGATATCTCTAATAGTCGAACGCCACTTACATACACAAGTAGTAAATAGGTAAATATTGGAGAAATCAATGTAACATATTGCCCACCAGTTAAAGAAGAAAAAGACATGATGGCAATGCCTAACCATAAAGTGATTTCTCCAAAATAGTTTGGATGTCTTGAGTAAGCCCAGAGTCCATGTTGTATAAATTGATCCTTATTGTTTGGGTCTTTACGAAATTGTGACTTTTGCATATCTGCAATGATCTCTACAACAAAACCTACAATAAAGACAAATAAGCCAATATAAAATAATCCATTTTGGATAACTCCACTCATACTTGCAATGGCTGTTAAGGCACACATGGAACATATTGAGACCCACATACCTTGTAAAGTCCATGTCATGAAGAACCTTGTAGGGGATGGTTTGATATGTTTAAATCTTTTATCTTCTCCTGCTCTATGTATTCTAGTAAATAAGAAAGTTCCTAAACGGATTGTCCACAAAAGGATACAAGCAGCTAATATAATGCTAGCAATATTTACATTCATTGAAGCATAACTATGGTAGCTGACATAACTCACTACGGTGAGGTAAGTAATACTTCCGGTTAGATCATAAAATTTTTCGGTTTGAAAAATATAGGCAGGGATAAAGGCAATCCATTGTATCAAATAGGCAATCAATATCGCTTCTTGTATTAATGCTAGTCCAGTTAATAGGGCGATACCATATCCAATGGCAAAAGCTAGAAATGAAAAAATTAGATTGAGTATAGATTGTTTCATGATTATTATTTGAAAAATTGATACAGGATGAAAATAATTAAATAAATGGCTAAATAGATTCGGTATTGATTTCTAGTTTTAAGATAGTCTTGATTTTCTGGATACATATTACTAAATAAACCAATGATCTCTTTTTTGAAAAGGGGTTGGATGTTTATTTTCCAGTCGTCTGTTTGGTAGACAATTTTTCTGAACTTACTTCTAAAATAAGTGCTGGGGATACCCCATATGATGAATAGGGTTAGTAAGAGTTGAGGAATGGTCATGGTTAAAGATAATTAAGTTTACCCAAACCTATTTTTAGGATTGTCGGCTTCGCCGTCTTAATCAATGGCAAATCATAAATATGTAAAATATTTATAATTTGTGTTATATTTACATATGAAAAAAGTAATCTTAATATTTCTAATTTCTTCAGTAATATGCTCATGTTCGAAATCTGAAGATTCTTCTAATCCAACTGTTGTTAATAAACTTTCTTCATGCGATTCAATAAAACTAGGTTTATTGAAGAATACAAAAGATACATTAAGATTATTATCATGTATTTCAATTACTGGATGTGACTCATTGAGACTTGGAATATTGAAACCAAATACTCAGGATACTTTAAGGCTTTTATCTTGTATTAAAATTAGTGGATGTGACTCTATTAGACTTGGAGTTTTAGAACCAACTAAAATAAATTCTGATAGACTAGGTTGCATAGTTACAATCATTGGGCAAAAGTTTCAAGGAGGAATTTTAGCTTATATTTTAAAAGAGGGCGATCCTGGGTATGATGCAAAAATTCTACATGGTTTGATAGTTGCTATAAAAATTCAAAATGATAGTTTAGGTATTAGGTGGTATAATGAACCTTCAATCAATACCGGAGTAATAGATACTACAATAGGTGCTGGATTTTCTAATACAAATAAAATAATTCAGGTTATGGGAGGTATTGCTAATAGTTATGCAGCAGGACGAGCGAGGTCATATAATGGAGGTGGGTATAATGATTGGTTTTTGCCAAGTAAAAATGAATTGAATAAATTATTTCTAAATCGAGTTGAAATTGGTGGTTTTGAATTTAAAGGGTTTGACTACTGGTGTTCTTCTGAGATTGATTCGTGGAACGTATGGGTCCAGAATTTCAAACCAGGCGTTATGTATTGGGGTGCCAAAAATAATGTAGGTTATGTTCGCGCCATTAGGGCTTTTTAATTTCTGGCAATTTATTTTTTGTTTATTTAGAAATTATTAATAAGTCAGCTAAATAATTAGTAATGAAAAAAATATTTATAGTTCTGCCTTTGTTTCTATCTTTTTTTGGTTTTGGACAAATAGATTCAGCTTCAATAATTGGCCAATCAGTTAGAATTGGTAATCTTGAAGTTGCACAGTATGATTTTCCTAAACGAATGAATTGGCATAATGCAAAAAGAGTTTGTGAGGGATTAGGTATTGGTTGGAGATTGCCAACCAAAGATGAATTGAATTCTATATATCTATACAAGAAAAACATTGGTGGTTTTAGAAAGGGATGCTGTTATTGGAGTTCAACAGAGGCTTTAGACGGTAATGTTTGGGGTCAGAGGTTCAGTTTTGGCTATCAGTTCGATGGTGCTAAGATACACCCAAACTTTGTTCGCGCTGTAAGGTCTGTTAATTTTTAGTTGTTTAAAATTCTTGTCTATTTTTACCCAAATTTTTCAGGATTGCCAGTAACACTAATTTGAGGACTGCCGTTTTTCGCTTTGCTCAAAACGTCTTCTCAAAAGTTGGGCGTACCCAAACCCTTTCAACAAAATGCTGCGCATTTCGTTGGGTTTTTTGCTTCTCATCTGTTTACAAAAGCGAGCTTTTGACACAGCTTCGAAACAAAAAACCCTGTCACTTTCGTGACAGGGTTTGTGCCCAGAACAGGAATCGAACCTGCACTACCTTGCGATAACCAGATTTTGAGTCTAGCGCGTCTACCAATTCCGCCATCTGGGCAATTTACACCTGAGTGCTCGGCGGGGTGCAATATTACATTAATGATGGAAATCTTCCAAAATACGATCAAGGTATTTTTTCTTGTAGTAGTAGGATTTTATTTGCAGCATTGCTTCTTGGGAAATAGTATCGATCTGATCCATTTCCATATACGTTTGAATAGGTGCATATAGTGCTTTTTTAATCTGTTCAACTTGATTGATGATAGCTTGTTTTGCGTTTTCGTCCTCTGCATCCATCCAAGCCTCATTTAATTCCATCATCTCCATTAAGAAATCTGCTTCTAGGGCATATTTCTCATCTGGGGTAAGAATGCCTAGTATTTCGAGTACATAGGGTAGAATGCGTTCTTTTTGGTTTAAAAGGGTATATCCCTTATTGGCCATGGAGGATTGTTCCAAAGCAGCTTCTTGTTCTTCCGGATTGCCTTGTGCAAATTTATCGGGATGGGTTGCCTTCTGGATATCCATAAAAGCGGCCCTTAATTTTTGTGTATCTACTTGAAAACCAATAGGAAGACCAAATAACTCAAAATAGTTCATGCTGAAATTTCTTATATTGTGCAAAATAACCAATATGCCTGTATTAGGACTTATTAAAGAGGGAAAAGTTCCCAGTGATAATAGGGTGGCTTTAACGCCTAAGCAATGTAAATGGCTTAAGGAGCAACATCCAGATTGGGATATTATTGTAGAAGCATCCCCAAACAGGTGTTATAAAGATGAGGAATACTGCAGAGAAGGATTAGAATTAGTGACTGATATTAGTCAAGCAGATATATTATTAGGAATCAAAGAAGTGCCTAAGTCTCAGTTGATTGCTGGGAAAACTTATTTATTCTTTTCGCATACAAAAAAAGCACAACCTTATAATCAAGCCTTGTTTCATACCATGATGGATAAAGGGATTACCTTGATTGATTATGAATGTTTAGAACATGAAGATGGTCAAAGACTCATTGGGTTTGGTTTTTTTGCAGGCATTGTTGGTGCGCATAATGGGATCATGTCTTATGGCAATCGTACCAAAGCATTTCATTTAGGCAGGGTGAAGGATGTAAAAGATTATCGTGAATTAATTCACACTTATTTTGGTTTAAAATTACCTCCAGTTAAAATTGTTGTTACAGGTTCGGGCAGGGTCGCACATGGTATTTTAGAGATCATGAATTTAATGGATGTGCAACAAGTGGAGCCAGATGAATTTGATCGTCATTATGCTTATCCAGTGTATGTGCATTTAAAAGGAAAAGATTTATACATGCACAAAATCACAAAAGGATACGAGCGCAATGATTTTCATGCGCATCCAGAAAATTACGATTGCACATTTAAACAATACTTACCGCATGCGCAGATTTTAATGAATGGTATTTATTGGGAACCAGGGATTCCGCCTTTGTTCACGCACCAAGATTTATTAAAAGAAGATTTCGCATTGACCACTATTGCTGATATTACGGATGATGCGCATGGAAGTGTGCCTTGTAATTTAGGAGACGCGCCTTCTGAAGATCCTGTATATGGGGTGAATGTCAATAATTTTGAAAAAACCGCTCCTTATTTACCAGAAGGAATTGATATTATGGCAGTTGGCAATTTACCCAATGAATTACCGCGTGATGCAAGCAGGTTCTTTGGAGAACAATTAATCAAATATGTTTTACCTGATTTAGTGGCGGGAGGAAATGAAATTATCCAACGCGCAACCATGTTAGAAAAAGGCAAACTAAATCCTCGCTATGATCATTTAGTAGACTATGCAAAGCATTAGTAGGCCTCATTATTGTGTCTTTTTAAATAAAAACACTTTATAATTATTTATAACTAGTAAACTTATAAATGTAAGTAGTAATCCTTCAAGTAATTGGTAAATTCAGCTGTGTATGATTGATCCGCGTTTTTGATGACAATTTTATTTCTTTGTATAACGGTCTCCTTTTGTTTTACAAATTTTAACATAGCTCTGATAGGTAGATGCTTGGCATCATTGTACATCAAGCATTCCTCGGATAATTGCAGTCCAAAATTCAATGCCAATTTTTGCATCGTGTAAGCTCTTAAGGTAGGAACTAAAACATACCAAGCACCATTTTCTTGTAAAAGGGAAGCAGCTGCTTCTGCCAATGCATCCCATGGTAATGCAGTACTATGTGCTGCCAAATTTTTTGCGTTGTCTGGCGACGTTAAATCTCCTTCGTAAAAAGGTGGATTGGTAATGATACAATCAAATAGTTGCTGCTGGTTGTCTTCGGAAAATGCTTGTATAGATGTATGGATAACATGTAGTCTTTCCTTCCAAGGGCTTAAATCAAAATTGGTTTTGGTTTGTTCAAATGCACCTGCTTCAATTTCAATCGCAGTAATATGCGCAGCGGTTTGTTGTGCAAGCATCAAACTAAGTAAGCCAGTGCCAGAACCAATATCCAATATATTTTTTGCAGTTTGAATGGATGGATCAGCAGCAGCCCATGCACCAAATAAACATGCATCAGTACATACTTTCATTGCAGTATGTTCCTGATGCACGATAAATTGTTTACACTGGAAATAGGGATTCGCCACTATTATTCAGATGTTAAACCAGCTACGATATACTCTTTGTTTAAACGAGCAATGTTCGCTATTGAAATTTCTTTTGGACAAGCTGCTTCACAAGCACCCGTATTGGTACATGCGCCAAAGCCTTCCTTATCTAACTGTGCCACCATATTGGTTACACGTGTTTTTCTTTCTGGACCTCCTTGTGGTAATAAGGCTAAGTGGGATACTTTAGCACTTAAGAATAACATGGCAGAGCTATTTTTACAAGCTGCTACACAAGCGCCACAACCAATACACATAGCTGCTGCAAATGCTTCATCTGCTTTTGCTTTTTCGATTGGTAATGAGTTACCATCCACCGCGTTACCTGTATTCACACTCACATAACCACCAGCCTGAATGATTCTATCAAATGCAGATCTATCTACTGTCAAATCTTTAATAACTGGAAATGCATTTGCTCTCCATGGCTCAATCACAATGGTGTCATTGTCTTTGAATGCACGCATATGCAATTGACAAGTGGTATTGGCTTGCCAAGGACCGTGTGGCTTACCATTGATATACATGGAACACATTCCACAGATACCTTCTCTACAGTCATGATCAAATGCAACTGGTTCGCCACCTGTAGTAATCAATTGTTCATTTAAAATATCCATCATTTCTAAGAAAGACATTTCATCTGAAATATTTTCAACTCTGTACATTTCAAATGCACCAGCAGTTTTCGTATTTTTTTGACGCCAAACTTTCAAATTTAAATTCATAGTAGTATGTGACATGGCAATATTATTTATAGTTTCTTTGAGATGGTTGAATCACTTCGTATTTTAAATCCTCTTTGTGTAAAGCCCACTCATGATCGTTTTTCAACTCCCATGCAGCAACATACATAAAGTTTTTATCGTCTCTTAAAGCTTCACCTTCTGGTGTTTGGTATTCTTCTCTAAAGTGACCTCCACAACTTTCTTCTCTAGCTAATGCATCTACACACATTAATTCTCCTAGTTCAATAAAGTCTGCCACACGGTTCGCTTTATCTAATTCTGGATTGTATTCGTTGATCTCTCCAGGGATTCTAACATCTGACCAGAATTCTTTTTTCAATGCTTGCACATCTGCAATCGCTTGCTTTAAGCCTGCTTCCGTTCTTGACATACCACATTCATTCCAAATAATTTTACCTAAACGCTTATGGAAGCTTTCAACAGTTTGTTTTCCGTTGATATTTTTCAATCTTGTAATTCTATCAGCAACAGTTTTTTCTGCAGCTTCAAATGCTGGATGTGAAGTAGGGATAGGTGCATTATAAATTTCGTCGGCTAAGTTATTTCCTAGTGTGTAAGGAATTACGAAATAACCATCCGCTAAACCTTGCATCAAAGCACTTGCACCTAAACGGTTGGCACCGTGGTCGCTAAAGTTGGCTTCGCCTAATGCATATAAACCTGGTACTGTAGTTTGTAATTCATAATCTACCCATAATCCACCCATGGTGTAATGCACTGCAGGATAAATACGCATTGGCACTTCGTAAGGATTTTCACCCGTGATTTTTGCGTACATATCAAATAAGTTACCGTATTTCTCTTTCACCACTTCTTTACCTAATGCAATGATTTCTTCTTGGCTTACATTGCTTAATCCTTTTTTGCTTACTTCTGTTTTACCATAACGCTCAATTGCTGCAGCGTAATCTAAATAAACCGCTTGCTTAGAAGTACCAACACCAAAACCTGCATCACATCTTTCTTTTGCAGCACGAGAAGCCACGTCACGTGGTACCAAGTTTCCGAAAGCTGGATAACGACGCTCTAAAAAATAATCTCTATCAGCTTCT
>JBILIU010000057.1:0-7985 GCA_044368905.1 Sediminibacterium sp.
ATTCTTCCGCCCATCCAAGCGTCATCATGCTCATATTGTATTTAGTAATGGTATACGCCACATGTGGTCCTAACCATTTTGGTGCTAAATTAATTGGAGGCGATAAAGTTAAAATATGTGCATGGGTCGATTTTCTCAAATAAGGTAATGCATGTTGTACCACTAAAAAAGTACCACGTACATTGATGCTTTGCATCAAGTCAAATCTTTTACTAGGGGTATGTTCAGTATCTGTTAATTGAATGGCAGATGCGTTGTTGATTAGAATATCAATGCCACCAAATTTTTCTACTGTTTGTTGAATCGCATTTGCAATCTGTGCCTCATCTCTGATGTCTACCTGCACTGCTAAAGCGCTTACACCCAATGCTTCTACTTCAGCAGCAGCAGAGTAAATCGTTCCGCCAAGTCGTGGATCTTCCTCTACTGACTTTGCTGCAATCACAATATTGGCGCCAGCTGCAGCTAATTTAAGTGCAATGGCTTTACCAATCCCCCTGCTCCCACCAGTAATGAAAACTGTTTTTCCAAGAAGTGTTTTGTCAGACATTTGATTTGTGTTTAATTTTTTTAGAAAGTAATTATTTTGAAATAAATTCTTGAATTAGTGCAGCTGTTTCTTCACATGCAGTCTCCAATACTTCGTTTTTTACAACCGCATTAAATTGATTGCTAAAACTAATTTCGTATGCTGCTTTATCCAATCGCATTTGCATTTTTTCTACAGACTCTGTATTTCTTTTTGCAAGACGTTCTTTTAAAACCTCGATAGAAGGTGGTAAAATAAAAATAGATAAAGCTTGATCTCCTAATTGTTGTTGAATAGCAATCGCACCCTTCACATCAATATCTAAAACAGGCATTTTTCCTTCGGCCCAAATACGATCTAATTCAGATTTTAAAGTACCATAATACAATCCTTCATAAACCATTTCATATTCTAAAAAGTCATTTTGTTTGATATGCTCTTCAAATGCTGCTGGGCTTATAAAATGATAATCAATTCCATCTTGCTCAGCACCCCTTGGAGCCCTGGTGGTGGCAGAAACCGAAAAAGCCAGTTGAGGATAATTTGCCAATAAAAATCGCGTGATAGAGGTTTTACCAGCACCAGATGGCGCCGTCAAAATGATGGCTTTTTTGTGTTGTTCAGACATGGGACTAAATTAAGCAAATACCATCTAAATAAATCATAAAAAGAAGAAATAGAAAGCCTAAATTGGTTGTATATTTAAAGGACAATTTTTAAGCATCCACATCTAATTTTTTTAATAATCGATTTTATGCAAAAACAACTTTTCACTTATTTGTTACTCGCTAGTTCATTGTTTGCTATTGCGCAAAAACCAGCAGAGGAAGGATCGGCAAAACCAGGATCTTTTAATAGAACACTTAGCCTAGACCAAAAAGCTGAAAAAACAGGCGAAGTCACCATCAAAGGACAAAAAGTACCTTATAAAGTAACTGCAAGTACACAACCAGTATGGGACGAGGAGGGAAAAGCTATTGCTGGCTTATTTTATGTGTACTATGAGCGCACCGATGTAACTAATAAAGAAACAAGACCTTTGGTCATTTCATTTAATGGTGGACCAGGTACAGCAAGTGTTTGGATGCACTTGGGTTATACTGGACCAAAAAAATTAAAAATAGACGACGAAGGCTATCCAATTCAACCCTATGGATTCGAAGACAATCCACAATCATTATTAGATGTGGCAGACATTGTATATGTGGATCCAGTGAACACAGGATTTTCTAGAATTTTAGATAAAGCCACTCCAGGTTCAAAGTTTTTTGGTGTGACCGCAGATATTAAATATTTGGCAGACTGGATCAACACCTTTGTTGGAAGACAAAAGCGTTGGGCTTCTCCTAAATTTTTAATTGGAGAAAGTTATGGTACCAATCGCGTA
Source organism: Sediminibacterium sp. (assembly GCA_044368905.1). Taxonomy (GTDB): domain Bacteria; phylum Bacteroidota; class Bacteroidia; order Chitinophagales; family Chitinophagaceae; genus Sediminibacterium. The sequence continues at coordinate 1,917 of JBILIU010000057.1, forward strand.
TCAGGATTGTCATTGGAATTACAGAACAGACACTGGATGTTTTTGAATGGTGTCATTTTAGTTTCACCAACCGATCTTGGATTAAAGCGTGATGCCGTATCAAGTGCAGCATTACGTATTCCATACATGGCTGCCACTGCATGGCATCATAAAAAATTAGCTGCACCTTTTCAGTCTAAGGAATTAGAAAAATATTTACCAGAAGTAGAAGCCTTTGCAATCAATGAACTCATGCCTGCGCTAGCACAAGGTGGCGCACTGCCTGCAGACAAGCGCACTGCCATGGTGAAAAAGATCGCAGGGTATATAGGCTTAAATGAAAAAGTAGTGGCAGAACAAAACATGGAAGTGCCATTTGATTATTTCTGGAAAGAGTTATTGCGTGATCAAAGAAAAACGGTTGGAAGATTGGATTCAAGGTATATTGGTATGGATAAAAAAGATGCTGGACAAAAACCAGATTACAATTCAGAGTTGTTGTCATGGGAGCATTCCTTCACGCCAGCAATCAATATGTATTTAAGAGATGAGTTAGGTTATAAGACAGATTTAAATTATTATATTTTTGGTCCAGTGCAACCATGGGATAATAGCAATAACAATACTGGAGATGATTTGCGCTTGGCGATGATGGAAAACCCGTATTTAAATTTATTGGTACAATCAGGCTATTACGATGGTGCTTGTGATTACTTTAATGCGAAGTACAATATGTGGCAGATGGATCCTGCAGGAAAAATTCAGGACAGAATGTTCTGGGAAGGCTACCGCAGTGGACATATGATGTACTTAAGAAAAGAAGATCTGTCAACAAGCAACGACCACTTAAGGGTGTTTATTAAAAATAGTATTCCAAAGCCTGGAGTTCCAGCCAAGTTTTAATATTTATTTTGTAAAAAATAGGTGTCGTAAAAAGCCCCGATAATTTATCGGGGCTTTTTAATATTCTTGGTTTAGTAAATCAGTTTAAATAACAATATCTTTTTTAAAACGTTTGTATTGCTTAACAAGATCAGCGATATATTCTTTTTTATTTTTAATCATAACACCACGGGCCTCTTTGGTATAGGTTGATCCTAAATAATCTAAAAAATGTTTAGAAGTGAAAATCGCCATTTCAATCATAATTGGAAAGGCGTCCATACCCTTTTCTTCCATTAAGTAATAGACATTCTTTTTATTGGTAACACCTTCTTTTTTAGAAATAAAACCAAGCTCTTCTAATTTCTTTAAACGATTAGAAAGCATTTTGCTTGGCATATGCTCGGGTGATTCTTTAAATTCACTAAAAAGGCATTTATGTCCCCAAATCATATCTCTAAGGATCAATAAGGTCCACTTATCGCCCAAGATGTCTAATCCAGTTGCTACCGGGCAAAGAGACCTAAATTCTGCCGTATTGATTGGGGTTTTTATCATTTTTCGTCTGTAAAAGTATCATTTATATACCAATTCGTCTAATTATTCCAAGATACCTGGGCCTCATTTTATATAGTATTAAGATTATATTATTTATAAAAATATATTTCGTAAGTATCAATTTGATACTTATATTTATTTCAAATTTAAAAATTTATGAAAAAATTATCGCTTCTTGCAATCATGATGTTTGCTATATTTTCAAGCATCAATGCACAAGGCATCTTTAGTTCTTATTCTTTTAATGTTGAGCCAAAAGATCAATATACAGTAATGCAACTGTACAAGGAGTATTTTAGCAAAAAAGAACGCTTGATAAAAGGGGTTACCGTTGCTTTATATGAAAATCATTTTAAAGGAACAGATGTTGCGACACATGAAGTTATTTTTACGGGTACACCAGAGGCAATGGGTGCAGGTTATGATTCAAAAAGCTCTGAAGCTTGGTCTTTATTTCAATCAGAACTTTCAAAATATTGTAAGCCTGTGAGAGCCGCAGAGGGAAAAAGATTTTCAAGTTTTGGAGACACTAGTAGTGCGATTTACCCAATTCAAGACGTTTTCTTTATCAACGTGAAAGATCCAGAACTTTTTAAATCAAGATTTGACGCTTTTTGGAGTAAAAATATCCCAGCAAATACTAGAATTGCAATTGGTAGTGTAACCACACTTAATGAGGAAAAAACAACTCATTACGTTGTTAGAAGTTTTAAAGATTTTACAACTAAGTTTAAAGATGATGTTCAAAGTATAAAAGGATATGCAGAAATGATGAGTTTACAAAAAGAGATTAGAACTTTCAATTCATCAACAACAAGAATTCTTTTGGGAAGATGGTAATATCGTTTAGTTGATTATAAAAAATCCCATCTCGTAAAACGGATGGGATTTTTTTATTAAGTGCTTTATAAAAATTAAAAACGTTTTTTAAAATTGCGGTTATTGTTATTTCTTCCGCCACCCCCACCTGCGTTAGGTCTGTTGCGGTTGTTCTGCCAACGACCTCCAGCTGGACGATAATCTTCGCGTTCAAAATTTTGATTGCGGTGTTTGATATAAGGTGTGTTGCTAAATTCCAATTCACCACCAGTAATGGCATTTAACTCGCTACGAATAGCATCGTCTTGTACCAATTCTTTATGCCAGTTACTGTAAGCTAATTTCATATAATGCGCAATCGTATGTGCAAAACCAGTTTTCTTTTCTGGATCTTGCTCGGCCATTGCTTTGTCAATCACCAATTCTAAATTCTTACCAAGGTGTGCATATTTGATTTTGCGTTGAGGATAAGGTAAAGGATCGGGCTTTTGCTTGTAGGTTTCTTTAGTTGGAATAGGATAAGGACTTTCCACATCTAATTTGAATCCACTCATAAAAAATAAGTGATCCCAAAGCTTATGTTTATAGTCTTCTATATTCTTTAGTTGAGGATTCAGGAATCCCATCAAATCAATTACGACTTTTGCTTGTTCTAATCTTTTTGCGCTATCCTCAATGGTTAATAGATGATCCACCATCCTCTGAACGTGACGGCCATACTCTCTCATCCCCATGATGCTTCTTGCTGTATTGTACTCCATGTATATATTACTTCAACGAGTAACAAATGTAAGGTTTTTTAGGTTTATTTATTACTTATCTTCGTAGCATGGAGCAACTATTAAAGCAAATAGAAGACATTAAAAAGGAGATCACTGCCGCAGAAGCAGCCAATGCAGCCGCTTTAGAGGAGTTTAGAATTAAATACTTGGGAACCAAGGGTTTGGTAAAGCAAATCATGGGAGAGATGAAAAATGTACCCAACGATCAAAAAAAGGAATTCGGACAAATTTTGAATGCATTTAAAATTGTAGCCGAAGAAAAATTTGAAGCCTTGCAAGCAGGATTAGGGGATAGCGCCGAGACAGATACGGGCATGGACTTTAGTTTACCAGGAGATCCAACACCGGTTGGAACAAGACATCCATTGAACTTAGTGCGCAATCAAATGGTCTCTATTTTTAAGCGATTAGGATTTGCTGTAGCAGAAGGACCAGAGATCGAAGATGATTGGCACAATTTTGGCGCCATGAACTTGCCCGAAGATCATCCTGCGCGTGATATGCAAGACACATTTTATGTAGAAGAAAAAACCGCAGACCATTCTGCATGGTTATTAAGAACACATACATCCAGTACACAAGCACGTGTGATGGAATCACAGAAGCCACCTATTCGCGTCATCTGTCCAGGACGTGTGTATAGAAACGAAACAATTTCTGCAAGAGCGCATTGCTTCTTCCATCAAGTAGAAGGATTGTATATCGATGAAAATGTAAGCTTCGCAGATTTAAAACAAACACTTTATTTTTTCGTACAAGAAATGTTTGGCAAAGAAGTGAAAGTGCGTTTTCGCCCAAGTTATTTTCCATTTACAGAACCTAGTGCAGAGATGGATATCAGTTGTCAAATTTGTGCAGGTAAGGGCTGTAATATTTGTAAGCACACAGGTTGGGTAGAAATTTTAGGATCAGGCATGGTGCATCCAAAAGTGTTAGAGAATTTTGGCATCGACCCTGAAAAGTATACTGGCTTTGCGTTTGGAATGGGCGTAGAAAGAATTGCGCAATTAAAATATCAGGTCAACGACTTACGCTTGTATTCACAAAACGATGTGAGGTTCTTACAACAATTTAAAAGTGTATAGGTACACCGTGATTTAATCATCTATGTTACACAACACCAAGGGCATTGTTTTACGCGTGACCAAATACGGCGATACAAGTGTCATCGCTTCTATCTACACAGAACTTTTTGGCTTGCAACAATACATTGTAAAAGGTGTTCGAACCATCAGTAAAAAAGGTGCAAGCAAGGGTGTGTTTTATCAACCCGGTGCCATCCTGCAAATGGAAGCCTATCATTATCCAATGAAGAGCATGCAGATGATCAAGGAAGTCAATTGGTCCTATGTGTATCAAAACGTGTATTCGGATGTCTTACGCAATGCAGTGGCTACTTATATTGTAGAGATTTTACAACAAACATTGGAACCGGAACCCCACCCAGAATTATTTTATTTAATCGAAGACACCTTTAAGCAATTGGATAAAGGAGGCGCAGGTTTAGTGAGTAACCTGCCTATTTATTTTTTAATTCACTTAAGTCAAACCTTAGGTTTTGGATTGCAAGGTGTGTATTCAATTGACACACCAATCTTAGATGTACATGAAGGTAATTTTGTGGCAAACAAGCCGCTCCACCCCTACTTCCTAGAAGGATTAGAGGCGCAAACCGCATCTACCTTTTTAAGCCTACAATTATACAATGAATTGGAAACAATCCACTTAAATGGAGGCCAAAGAAAAAAAATATTGGAACTGTTTCAGCTCTCTTTAAGCTGGCACTATAAAAAATTTAGTGAGATCAAGTCACTGCCTATTTTACAAGCAGTGTTGCATTAGTTTTCTTGATAAGTTAATATATAATATTTTATATATTCTATATTTCCATTATATTTATTGCACAAATAAATATATGGAAGTACATCATCATTCACATCATCCTAAAAAGTGGAAAGAATATATCTCTGAATTCTTAATGTTGTTTTTAGCGGTGAGCCTGGGCTTTATGGCCGAAAATTTGCGTGAAGAACAAATCATTGAACATCAGACCGAAAGCGTTATAGCACAACTAAGGCTGGAGTTAATGCAAGACACAACTCAGCTATCTAATAACAAAAAAACAATTGCAAAACTAGATACAGCTGTTGCTTACGTTGCATATTTTATTAAAAACGATCAGCTTGAAACAAAGAAAGAAGACTTTTATCTATTGCATAATTTCATCTTGTATCGTGTTGGTATTTTTGAATCTTCTTGTATTGCTTTAGATCAATTAAAGTACACTGGTTTGATGAAAAATATTAAAAACGAAAAGCTAAGATCGGCCATTGAAAAGTATAATCTAAGTATTAAAAATTTAGAAGCACGAGCAGAAAGGGAAAATAATTTCATGGACAAAAATACAGATGAACTCAGAACAATGCCTTTTGATATTTACAAATCATATAATTCCAATGTTGCCTATTTAAATACAGAACAAGGCAGAAGTGTAACAGGAGCGGATATATTTTGTAACAATACGAAGTTGCATATCAATACCATACCAACATTCGTGCCCAATAACATCGTTCTAAAAAAATTCGACAAACAGGATTATCTCAACACGCTTTTTAAATTAAATGGTATTCGGAATTCAACTCAAGGTGTTACATCAGAGCTAGCATACAGAAGAGCTGTAGAATTAATAAAAAGTATTGAAGCTGCTTATCCAAACATTAATAAACACTAATTATGGAAGTACATCATCATTCACATCATCCTAAAAAGTGGAAAGAATATATTACCGAGTTTCTAATGTTGTTCTTAGCGGTAAGTTTAGGTTTTATGGCAGAAAATATTCGTGAGCATCAAATTGAAAAGCATAGAGAGATCGCGTATTTGCAAAATGTACACGAGGATTTAAAATTAGATTTAAAAAGTATAGATACTGTATTAGGTCAAAATTTATCCAGACTTGCACTTTTGGATACATTTTTTATTTCAATTCAAAACAACACAGTAACGAATGAGGACGCTTATTTTTATGTGCGCAATTTAGTATTAAGAG
>JBILIU010000004.1:0-28732 GCA_044368905.1 Sediminibacterium sp.
ATACAGCTAAGTAATCAATTGGTTTGTGTTTTTCCTGCTGATTGCCGACAAATAATAAAACAATAAACATGTAGAAGACCAATGGTAACTTTGTTTGGACAGGGGTTCGACTCCCCTCGACTCCACATTAGAATTTAAGAAAAAGCGCCCTTCGCATTTGCTCAGGGCGCTTTTTCTTTGTGGGAACACCTCGGCAAGCCGAAGTAAATAATTATTAGTTCGGCTTATGTTTTAAGCCATTATAATTGCTTTACTATTATATTTGTATTTAATTAAATACGTCTTTTATGCGTCTAACATTTACTATTTTATGTTTATTTAGTGCTTCATTTGTGTTTGCACAAACTGATACGACTGAAAATTTTGACTACAGTAATTTTGGGGATGCCGATGGCGTTAAGCGTTTTTGTTCCCAAAAAGTTTTAAATCAAACACCTCAAAGAATTTTAAGTTTAGGATTTGAGCAATATGGTGGATTTTCAATGCCTGGTATAAGTTTTAATTCCAAACAATTTCCTACACAAATTGAAATCGCTCAAGTCAATGCATTAAGAGCGCAAGTAAATGTGCCTGTTATTTCTACCAATAAAATTATTTGGCAAATGGGGGTAAATTATTGGAGTAGTAAATTCAATGTTACCAATCCAACGGTAAACGATTTTGCAACTGCTTTAGACAAATCTGCTTTATTAACTGCAGGCATCAATACCACTGTTTTCAAGCCTTTGAATGAAAAGAATTTTTTAATTTTTCAAGCTAGTACAGACGTAAACGGTTTATTTGAAAATGTCAATGCGATTCAAAATAAAGCCATCACTTTGAGTGGTACAGTTATTTATGGCTGGAAGACTTCTGAAAAAAATATGATTGGTACGGGTTTAGCCAGAACTTATCGTGCAGGTCAACTAATGCATTTACCTGTTTTGTTTTGGAATAAAACATTCAATGATAAATGGGGCATGGAACTTTTACTTCCTGCTCGTGGTTTTGTTCGATATAATTTCTCTACAACAAGCATGTTGCAAGCTGGTTTTGAATTAGAAGGAAATCAATTTTTAATGCAACTGCCAAGTACGATGGGTAGGAATGCTTACATCCAACGAGGAGAAGTGAAGCCAAGAATCATGTGGGATAAAAAGCTTACTGGATTTCTTTGGATAAACGCACAAGCAGGATTAAGGTACAATTACCGTTTCGATGTAGTCAATAGGTACGATGCTAAAGAAGATAGTCAACGTTTCTTTTCTAGTAATTTAGGAAACCCATTGTTTTTTAATATTAGCCTAAACTTTGTATCTCCTTAGTCTTATTTAGCTTGTTGCCTAGTCCAGGTATCTGTTCTTCCGATAATTGCAACTCCAATATATCCTCTAACTTCTAATGTGTTGGGGTTGATCATCTTAATGGTACAAGAGTAGGTACTACCATTTTTAGGATCGTAAATATTACCATCATCCCAAAGATTCGTTTCTTTGTAAGAGAAGCCCCAAATATTGATCATTCCAAGTACTGGTCTTGTTTTAGTTGCTTCTTCAGGGTGGTTTTTATCTTGCTTTGGCTTTCCTGTTTCAGGGTCATTTGGTTCTTTTAACCAAACTACTTTTCCTTGGTATTTCTCACCATTTTTATAGATACGCACCATGGCGTTTCCTTCTCCAGTTTTCCACACACCAACAATGGCATCGGGATTGTCTGCAATTGGGGCAAATGAAGTACCCACTAACAATAAAAATAGAGCGCTAAATGAGCTTATTAATATTTTTTTCATACGATTTTTTATAATTTAAATGAAATAGCGGGTAGCCTAACTATCCTGTTCGGCCCGCTTTTTACCCCATAAATTTAAAATTAACTATTGAAATAAGCCTGTTTTCTGACATTTATTTTTGTTTATATTAAAATCAATTATTTACACGTCATTTGCAACAAAATCGACTGTATAATGTTATAACTATATTCATTCATTTTGTATTCTTTTTACACTATTAATGGTTAAATTCGCATCTGAATCAAACATTTAAAATATATCACAATTATATGGATAATCAAACTACAGACGGAGCAGCTAAATGCCCTTTTACAGGTGCGACCACACTTTCTGCAAAACAAGGAAGTGCAGGAACTGGACCAGTGAATAGAGATTGGTGGCCGAATCAATTAAAATTAAATATCTTAAGACAACATTCTACATTGTCTAATCCTATGGAACAGACATTCAATTATGTTTCTGAGTTTAAGTCTTTAGACCTTAAAGCTGTAAAGCAAGATATTGTTGACTTAATGACTAATTCACAAGCGTGGTGGCCTGCAGATTATGGACATTATGGTCCTTTCTTTATTCGTATGGCATGGCATGCTGCTGGAACTTATCGTACAACTGATGGACGTGGTGGTGGAGGTGCAGGTATGCAACGTTTTGCCCCATTGAATAGCTGGCCTGATAATACCAATTTAGATAAGGCAAGATTATTATTATGGCCTATTAAAAAGAAGTATGGTCAAAAATTATCTTGGGCCGATTTAATGATTTTAGCAGGTAACTGTGCTTTAGAATCAATGGGCTTTAAGACCTTTGGTTTTGCTGGTGGTAGAGAAGATGTGTGGGAACCTCAAGAAGATGTATACTGGGGTAATGAAAGAGAATGGTTAGGAGATAAAAGATATTCTGGAGATCGCGAATTAGAAAATCCATTAGCGGCTGTTCAAATGGGATTGATCTATGTGAATCCAGAAGGGCCTAATGGCAATCCAGATCCAATTGCATCTGCAAAAGACATTCGTGAAACATTTGCGCGTATGGCAATGAACGATGAAGAAACAGTTGCTTTAATTGCAGGTGGACATACTTTTGGTAAAACACATGGTGCTGCCGATCCAAATCAATATGTAGGTAAAGAACCTGCTGCGGCAGATATTGCTGAGCAAGGACAAGGTTGGAAAAACACTTTTGGAACTGGTAATGGTGTATACACTATCACATCTGGTTTAGAAGGTGCTTGGACTACTACACCAACACAATGGAGCAATAATTATTTTGAAAACTTATATAAGTATGAGTGGGAATTAGTAAAGAGTCCTGCTGGAGCACATCAATGGAAACCTAAAGCAGGAGCGGGTGCAGGCACTGTACCGGATGCACATGATCCATCTATCACACATGCGCCAACTATGTTAACAACAGATTTAGCATTGATATTAGATCCAGCTTATGCACCAATTTCAAAAAGATTTTATGAAAATCCAGATCAGTTGGCGGATGCATTTGCAAGAGCTTGGTTTAAATTAACACACCGCGATATGGGACCACGTGCACGTTATGTTGGACCAGAAGTTCCAACAGAAGTGTTGATCTGGCAAGATCCTATCCCTGCTGTAAATTATAAATTAATTGATGCAACAGATATTGAAACTTTAAAAGCAAAAGTACATGCATCTGGTTTGTCTGTTTCTGAATTAGTTTCAGCTGCTTGGGCATCTGCATCTACTTTCCGTGGATCAGATAAAAGAGGTGGAGCAAATGGCGGAAGAATCCGTTTGGCACCTCAAAAATATTGGGCAGTGAATAATCCAGCTCAATTGTCTAAAGTACTAGATGCATTAGAAACGATCCAAAAAGATTTTAATGCAAGTGCAACTGGTGGCAAACAAGTTTCAATGGCAGATCTTATTGTATTAGCTGGTGCAGCTGCAATTGAGAAAGCGGCTAAGGATGGCGGTGTAGTTGTAAAAGTACCTTTCACAGCTGGACGTGCTGATGCAAGTCAAGAAGAAACGGATGTGGCATCCTTTGCAGTATTAGAACCAATTGCTGATGGTTTCCGTAATTATATTAAACCACGTACATTGGTTTCTGCAGAAGAAATGTTAATTGATAAGGCACAATTATTAACCTTAACTGCACCAGAAATGACAGTGTTAGTAGGAGGTATGCGTGTATTGAATACTAATTTTGATCAGTCTCATCATGGCGTATTTACAAATACACCTGGTGTATTGACTAATGATTATTTTGTGAATCTAATTGACTACAACAATGCTTGGAAAGCAAGTGATCATTCACAAAATGCATTTGAAGGGTCGGATAGAAAAACTGGAGCAGTTAAATTTACAGGAACAAGAGTCGATTTAATTTTTGGTTCTAATTCTGAATTACGTGCATTGGCCGAAGTGTATGCATGTGATGACGCAAAAGCAAAATTTGTACATGATTTTGTTGCTGCTTGGAATAAAGTAATGGAATTAGATCGATTCGATTTAGCATAATCATTCAAGGATCACCCGTAAGTGATTTAAATAAATGATTGAATATAAAAAAAGATGGCCTCCAAAGGGCCATCTTTTTTTATTGATTTATATACTAATTGTTTAAATCGTTGTTTAAATAATATTTTATAATTGTTTACTAATTAATTGTAAATTAAAGGTTCAAATAATACTATCCGAATGAAACAGTCATTAAAAAAGTTAAATTATTTTATTGTAGTCCTTTCTATTTTATTAGTGCATACATCTATTAAAGCACAAGAAAATCCAATAGAAGGTCGTTGGGATTTAACGGTTGATATGGGTGGTGGAAGACTTGCACCATCTTGGTTGGAAGTTCGTCACTCAGGCGTTAAAAACTTAATTGGTCGATTTGTAGCAGATGGAGGAAGCGCAAGACCTGTTGCACAAGTATTTTTTAAAGAAGGCAAATTAAATTTTACCATACCTCCTCAATGGGATCGTACAGAAAACAATTTAGTGGTGGAAGGTGAATTAATAGGGGATCAGTTGAAAGGAACTATGGTTGCACCTTATGGTCAAAAATATACATGGACTGGTGTACGCGCTCCAAGATTAAATAGTTTAAAAGAAGTGATTTGGGGCACTCCTATAGCATTATTAAATAATAAAGATTTATCAGGCTGGATAGCAATGGGCAGGAAAAAACAATGGGTGAATATCAATGGAGTATTGACTAGCCCTGAATCAGGCGATAATATTAGAACGCTTGCAAGCTTCGACGACTTTAAATTACATATTGAATTCAGGTATCCAAAAGGAAGCAATAGTGGCGTTTATTTAAGAGGTCGTTATGAAATTCAGATTGAAGACAACCAAGGTAAAGAACCTCAAAATGTGTATTTAGGTGGGGTATATGGTTTTATTGATCCATGGGTAAATGCAGCAAAAGCAGCAGGAGAGTGGCAATCTTATGATGTGACTTTAGTTGGGAGGATGGTCACAGTGGTAGCCAATGGCCAAACCATTATTTTCAAACAAGAAATTCCAGGTATTACCGGTGGCGCCATCAATAGCGACGAAGGCGCTCCAGGCCCAATCATGTTGCAAGGAGATCACGGACCGATTGAATACAGAAATATCATCATCACACCAGCAAAAAAATAATATAGTTACTATATTAAAATAGCAGCTATATAAAATAGCCGCAGTGATTCATTGCGGCTCTTTTGTATCATTAGATTCGTATCATTAAAATCTTATTATTTAATAATCACTACTTCTTCATAAGGCACCCTTTCTCTCTTGCCCCAGATACCAGCTTCGGTTCCTTTACCCACACTAATAATCATATTGATTTCTGCCATTTTGGGTAGGTCTAATGCTTTCTTAACTCTTACGGCATCGAAGCCTTCCATAGGGCAGGATTCAAAACCTTCAGCAGCGATTGATAACATAAAAGTTTGAGCTGCTAAAGCACAAGATTTGTGTACTGTAATTCTTTGGTCGGCTCTTCCTTTCATTCTTGTCATTGGTCTAAATGCACCAATCAAACCACTTAATATCCTTCTTATTGCACTCAAGAATCCAAATTGATCTGTCCCATAAGCTAGTGGCATTAATTTACCATAGTAAGTCATTAATTTGTCTTGATTGGGTGTGGTGTCACCTGTGATACCTTTTTTTATAAGGTCCAAATGCCATTGCACTCTTTTTTTCCAATGGTCTTGTCTTGTTACAAATACCACCAATTGTTTTGCAGTTCTTGCCGCATTTTGATTTAAACAATAGGCATGAAAATCTTTTTGCAAAGCTGGGTCTTTGATCCAATAAAATTCCCATAACTGCATATTGCTACTATTAGGAGCCAGTATACTACGTTCTAAACTTCTTTTTATGACTTCGTCCGGTACTTCTACATTAGGATCAAACTTCCTGTTAGACCTTCTTTTTTCAATAATTTCTTCAAATGCTTGTGATAAAGACATATATTTTTTAATTTGAGTAAAATTTACAACTAAGTAATAAAATTAAGCATAGTTGTTTATATACAATTCAAAAAGAGCAATTTATGATAAAGAAAATATTGTATGGTTTTATAGTGTTGGTTGTTTTAACGATTGGCCTGGCCTATACACCCATCTTTGCACATTTAAGAAATTTTGCCCAATGGGGTAAGCATTCTATTCATGATTATAAAACGCATCCAACTAGACTTGTCAAAGCCGCAAGTGTACCTCAATTTTGGCCTTTAGACAGTGCGTACAATAAAGCTATCATGCCAGATTCTTTATTGCTTGCATTGGATTCAAATGACACACATGCTTTTTTAGTGATTCAAGATGGGAAGATTGTGTATGAAAAATATTTTGATGGCTACAATTCAAAAACTTTGAGTGGCTCTTTTTCTGCGGCAAAAAGTATCATCTCATTATTAATTGGTATTGCGTTACAAGAAGGTAAAATTAAATCTTTAGAAGAGCCTGTTGGAAATTATGTGCCTCATTTTAAAGGAGCCAATTTAGATAAAATAAGAATTGTTGATTTATTGACTATGAGTTCTGGGACAAATTATATGGAATTTGATAAAAGTTATTTTAGCATGAATGCCTATGGCTATTATGGCGACAACGAAGAATATATGGTGAGCAAAATGGCGTTTAAAGAACCATCCGGTGTTTATTGGGATTATAGAAGTGGAGATACCCAGGTTTTAGGATTGGTAGTTGAAAAAGCATTTGGAGACAATATTTCAAACTTAGTCTCTGAAAGATTTTTACAGCCCATGGGTGCAGAGGTAGATGCATTGTGGTTATTAGATGGAGATCAAAAGCACGAAAAAGCATTTTGTTGCTTTAACGGCGTGGCAAGAGACTATGCTAGATTCGGTCAGTTGATTTTAAATAAAGGGGCATGGGGTGGAAAGCAAATTGTAGACTCTAATTATATCTTTAAAGCAACATCGCCAGCATCTTATTTAAAAGACCGAACTGAATCAGATAACCCGGTAGATTTCTATGGCTATCAATATTGGATCATACAACATAAGGGGATGACCATTCCTTTTCAAAATGGATTATTCGGACAATATGTATTTGCTATTAAAGAAAAAAATGCGGTGGTGGTTAGACTAGGAGAGTCCAAGCCAATCAAACCAATTCACCATCATCAACCAGAAATTTATTCCTATTTAGATGCAGCACTTTCGGTGTTAAAATAAAAAAAAAGCCGCTCGAATAATTGAGCGGCTTTTTTTATAAGATATATTTTCTTAAAAAAGTTTCATTGCTTTTGCAAAATAAGTCAATGTGCCAGGAAGCGCTAACCAGAAAAATTCTCTATAAACGAATAATAAAACGATTAAAATAGCGAACCATAAAAAGAATAATGCCCAGTATTTTTTGGTGTTAGTTTGTGCTTCCATTTGTATGCTTTGTTTTTATGAATTAATTGCAGTTGCAAATATACAATAAATCTTATTTGGACCTATAAATTTGGGCCATAGGTATATTTAAGATCTACTTTCCATCCTTTTGGGGTGGATACGATTTTTAGTTTATGCACCTCCTTGTCAAAGGAATTCTGGTAATTCATGATGGTCATTGTACTATCCACAGCACTAATTTCATTGATTTGAATGGAGGCAAGCCTAATTTGCATACGTCCTTCTTTATTTAATCCATAGTAGTTACTGGCCATTTTCTCAAATATGGCAAGGTTTTCGGCATCTTCAACAATATAGAATTTGGCTTTTTTGAAATTGCCTTGCATACAGTTCTCTATAAAATAACGCCCACCATCTAATGGATTGTCTGCTAATTCGTATTGATCAGAAGGGCTGCATTGCCAGAGAAAAAGCGCCAAAAAGAGGTATTTTAATTTTTGTAGATGCATAGCCAAAGTTACATGATTAGGTAGTAATTTTGAAGCATAAAGCGACAACATGAAAAAATTACTATTATTTGTTGGATTATTGATTGGGGCATCGAGTTTTGGACAACAAAAACATCCAGCATTCATGAATCAAGGCAATATCTACGAAGTGAATATTCGTCAATATACCAAGGAAGGTACTTTTAAAGCATTTGCAAAGCACTTACCAAGATTGCAGAAAATGGGCGTGCAAACAATTTGGTTTATGCCAATCCAGCCCATTTCAAAATTTGGCAGAAAAGGAAGTTTAGGTTCTTATTATGCGGTGGCTAGTTATACCGATATCAATCCTGAATTTGGTACCCTTGCAGATTTTAATGCAACAGTCAATCAAGCACATGCACTCGGCATGAAAGTATTAATTGATTACGTGCCTAATCATTCAGGTGCAGATCATCCTTGGTTGACAACACATCCAGATTTTTATGAGACAGATTCTACAGGCAAGCCTACTTATACCGCAGACTGGTCAGATACAAGAGAATTAAATTTTAATAATCTTGTCATGCAGGATAGTATGATCAATACCATGAAGTATTGGTTAAACGCAACAAAGATTGATGGATTCAGAGTGGATGTTGCATGGGGTGTTCCTTATAGTTTTTGGAATAAATGTATTCCAGCTTTAAAAAATATAAGAGAGATTTATTTATTAGCAGAAGCGGATGATGCAAAATTACATGAGACAGGTTTTGATGCCACTTATACTTGGAAAGAGTTTCATGTTTTAAATGATATCGCAGCAGGAAAGAAAAACATCTTTTCTTTGGATACTGTTTTGCAAAACATAGAAAAGGAATTCATGCAAGGAGCGCAAAGATTGTATTTCACCAGCAATCATGATGAGAACTCATGGAATAAAGCAGACTATGCAACCATGCCAGGGGCTATTCATACGCCATTTGCTGTGTTTACACAAACATACAACAGAACAATGCCTTTAATTTATAGTGGTCAAGAAGAGCCTGTGCTAAGACCATTGGCATTTTTTGAAAAAGACAGCATTGAGTTCAACAAATACGAGCGTGCTAATTTTTATACAACGCTATTGAAATTAAGAAAATCAAATAGCGCTTTTGCGGATAATGCTAATTTCAAAAGATTGAAAGTGAATCTTCCAGAAAAAATCATGGCATACGAAAGAACCAATGGACAAGATAAAGTGGTGGTGGTATTGAATTTATCCAACCAATCTCAACAAGCCATCCTTGAAGGTGTAGCTCCAGCTTCATTCGAAGAAGTATTTACCAAGCAAAAAGTATCTGGCATTCAATCCTTGCCAATGACAGCATGGGGATACCAAGTTTTTGTAAAGAAAAATTAATACAAATGACAAAACAATTTCTGGTAAATCAAATAAATGCAAAACAATCTTACTTATGTGTTGGATTGGATACGGATATTGAAAAATTACCTGCTGGTTTGCCAAATAATAAAGAGGGTGTTATTGCATTCAATAAAGCCATCATCGATGCGACAGCGCCTTATTGTGTAAGTTATAAAATCAATACCGCATTTTACGAATCACAGGGTATTGCTGGATGGGAAGCCATGGAAGCGACATTGGCACATATCCCATCCACACATTTTACCATTGCGGATGCAAAAAGAGGGGACATTGGAAACACATCCGCACAATACGCAAAAACATTTTTTGAAACCCTGCCTTTTGATGCGATCACAGTAGCACCTTATATGGGAAAGGATAGTATCGATCCTTTTTTAGCGTATCATAATAAGTGGACGATTGTATTAGGGTTGACCTCCAATACAGGTAGTCAAAATTTTGAGCAACAAAAATTAGCGAATGGTCAATTTTTATACGAATCCGTTTTAGAACAAGTAGCAAGTTGGGGCAGTCCAGAACAATTGATGTTCGTGGTGGGCGCAACCAAGGCCAATGACTTGGAATCTATACGTAAAATCATACCAGCTCATTTTTTATTGGTACCCGGAGTAGGTGCACAAGGGGGAAGTTTATCTGAGGTCACTAAGTATGGCAAGAATGATGCTGTTGGATTACTCATTAATGCAAGTAGGGCCATTATTTTTGCTAGTAGCGGTGCCAACTTTGCAGAGGATGCAGCAATTGCAGCAAAAGGCTATGCAGCCGAAATGAAAGCTTTATTATTAAGCTAATTTATACCCTTTAAATAAGGATTTTTTAAGGGCTTTCTACTACCTTTATGCCCCAATCATTATTATAAAATTACGAACCATGGCAGTAAGAGCAGATTTGTTTGAATCCCCAGATTATTATCAATTAGACGAATTGATGTCTGAAGAAAATTTAATGGTTAGAGATGCAGTGAGAACCTATGTGAAAACAGAGATATCACCCATCATTGAGGAATATGCGCAGAAGTCAGAATTTCCAAATCAAATTGTAAAGCAATTAGGTGACCTTGGTTGTTTTGGACCAACAGTGCCAACAGAGTATGGTGGTGGAGGTTTAGATTATATCAGTTATGGATTGATGATGCAAGAATTGGAAAGAGGGGATAGTGGTGTGAGAAGTACAGCAAGTGTTCAAGGTTCATTGGTCATGTTTCCGATTCATGCATATGGCACTGAAGCACAAAAGCAAAAATATCTACCAAAATTAGCATCTGGTGAGTGGTTAGGATGTTTTGGATTAACAGAACCAGATCATGGTTCTAATCCTTCTGGTATGTTAACGAATATCAAAGATGCAGGGGATCATTATATTTTAAATGGTGCAAAAATGTGGATCAGCAATGCGCCATTTGCACAGGTTGCTGTGGTTTGGGCAAAGAACGAAGCAGGAGAAATTGTAGGTATTATTGTTGAGCGCGGCATGGAAGGATTTTCAACACCAACAACACATAGTAAATGGAGCTTGCGTGCAAGTGCAACTGGTGAATTGGTTTTTGACAATGTGAAAGTACCTAAGGAAAATCTTTTACCAAATATCAAAGGATTAAAAGGACCATTGAGTTGTTTAAATAAGGCAAGATTTGGTATCGCTTGGGGTACAATTGGTGCCGCAATGGATTGTTATGATACCGCTTTAAGATATAGTAAGGAACGCGTTCAATTTGGTAGACCCATTGGCGGATTTCAATTGCAACAAAAGAAATTGGCCGAAATGGTGACTGAAATCACCAAAGCGCAATTGCTTGTTTGGCGTTTGGGCGTATTGATGAACGAAGGTCGTGCCACTGCTGCTCAAATTAGTATGGCTAAAAGAAACAGTTGTGAAATCGCAACCAATATTGCTAGAGATGCAAGACAAATGTTAGGTGGTATGGGTATTACTGGAGAGTATTCTGTAATGCGCCACATGATGAACTTAGAGAGTGTAATCACTTACGAAGGAACACATGATATTCATTTGTTGATTACGGGAATGGATATAACAGGATTCAACGCATTTACATAATCTATGGCAGCAGAAAGGATATTTTTGATAGGAATGATGGGTTCTGGGAAGTCTCATTGGTTGAAGCAAATGGCAAAATGGAATAAATCCGTGGGCTATGATTTAGATGCTTTGATCGAAATGAACGAAGAAAAAACCATTGCAGAAATATTCAATGAAGACGGTGAAGCTTATTTTAGAAAAGTGGAGTCTAAAATTTTAAGATGGTTTAAAGAAAAGAAAAAGTACATTGTAGCAACAGGAGGAGGGACGGCTTGTACTCAGGAAAATATGGACTGGATGAAAAAGGAAGGTATTGTGATTTGGCTAGACGAATCAGTACATGTCTTGGTAAAAAGATTAAGCTTCGAAAAAGCGCATCGTCCTTTGATAGCCCATCTTTCAGAAAATGAACTTGCAGCTTTTTTAGAACAAAAATTAGTGGAACGACATCCATTTTATAAACAAGCAGATTACCGTTTAACATCTGATCAAATCACTGAATCAGGGTTAAAGAAACTAATCCAAAAACATGCATCGTAAAATTTTACTTTGGGGAATTGGTTTTGCTATCATCGCAGTATTACTTGGTGCATTTGGAGCGCACGCTTTAAAAGCGATTTTGAGTCCAGAGAAATTAGTTAGTTACGAGACAGGGGTTCGCTATCAATTAATTCATGCATTGGCACTTATTGCTTTGTCTATTTATGGTCAACTCAACAAGACCAATGAGATCCTTAACAAGGGGATAGGATGGTCAGCTCATTTTTTCATAGTAGGTGCTTTTTTGTTTAGCGGGTCAATTTATGGGCTAGCCCTTTTATCCGTTATTCTTCCTAGCTGGGCTTTTGTACTTGGGCCAATCACCCCGATTGGTGGACTTTGTTTCATGTTGGGCTGGGCTATTTGGGCCAGGGCTGTTTGGCTGAATAAAATGGATATGTAGCCAATTCTTTTTATATTTGTCATCATGGCAAATACGCTTAAAAGCAAATCAACCCCAAAGGTAAATTCCCCGATTTTAAATCCGGATAAAGAAGCAGATGTAGTGGTGTCTGAAGTAGTGAAAGACGAACGCACAATGAAGATCTTGGGAGCGGTCTCTTTATTGGTTAGCTTATTTCTTTTCGTTGCATTTACATCCTATTTATTTACTTGGCAGGAAGACCAAGACATGGTGCAGTTATGGAGAACACAATTATTTTCTTTGCAAGATGTGAAAGCCAATAATTTATTAGGGTATATTGGTGCTTTTGTAGCATATCAAATGATGTTCAATGGATTTGGTATCGCAGCCTACTTATTTTGTACTTTCTTTTTTGTGTTAGGTGTGAATTTATTTTTCACAAAACCAATTTTTAGTTTGTGGCGTAATTTAAGATACGTGTTACTCGGTCTTTTGGTTTTAAGTACTTGCTTTGCCTATCTCACACCCAATACAACTTTTTCTTGGGGTGGTGCGCTAGGTGAGTATAGTAGTGGTTGGTTGACTAAATGGGTAGGCGTTTTTGGCACGGGTGCCATTTTATTGATTGCCGGATTCAGTTATATCATATGGAGGTTTAATCCAAGTTTTAATGTGCCCAATTTTGATTTTTTAATTCCAAAGAAAAAAGTTCCTGAATTTGTGAGCGAGGACACAGAGGAAGCTGTGAAGCAAGAATGGGATTTAAATAATCCTGCACCTTCAGAGATAACTATTCCCTCTGGTAATTCATTAAAAGAAAATGTCTCAGGTGTCTCGGTAATCATGCCAGAAATGGATGAAACAGATGAAGCGCTGGGAGAACTAGGTCCAAAATTATTTATAGATGAATTATCTTTAAATGAAGAGGATGCGAATGCATTCGATGAAGAAGCTAAGGAAAAAAAAACTCCAATAGATAGCGATGATAGTGATGATGAAGAAGAAGCCGATGATGAGGATTTGGACATCGATGACGAATTACTAGAGGACCTTGATCTAGAAATCAACGAAGTACCAAAGGAAAAAATTATAGCATCAGTTGGCAGCTTAACCACCAAGTATGATGCCACTTTAGATTTAAAAAATTATAAGTATCCACATATTAATTTACTAGAGACGCATGGCTCTGAAAAAATTGTACAAGATCCAGAAGAATTGGAGACCTACAAAAATCAGATCATCGCTACTTTAAAAAATTATGATATCGCTATCCAACGTATCTCTGCGACGGTTGGTCCTACAGTTACATTGTATGAGATTGTACCTGCTCCAGGTGTGCGTATTAGCAGAATTAAAAACTTAGAAGATGATATTGCATTGAGTTTAGCTGCTCTTGGTATTCGTATTATTGCACCTATTCCAGGTAAAGGCACCATTGGTATTGAAGTGCCAAATATTCGCAAGTCAATTGTGAGTATGAAAACTTTACTAGCAAGTGAGAAATTTCAAAATAGCCAATACTCATTACCTATTGCGATTGGTAAAAAAATTGACAATGAAAATTTCATTGTGGATCTAGCGGCTATGCCACACTTATTAATGGCGGGTGCAACGGGTCAAGGTAAATCTGTTGGGTTGAATGCCATATTAGTTTCCTTGTTATATAAGAAGCATCCTTCACAATTAAAGTTTGTCTTAGTAGATCCAAAGAAAGTGGAATTAAGTTTATACCGAGTGATTGAAAAACATTTCTTGGCTAAACTACCAGGAGAAGAAGATGCGATTATTACGGATACAAAAAAAGTAATCAATACATTGAATGCACTTTGTATTGAGATGGACAATCGTTATGACTTATTGAAAGAAGCTGGATGCAGAAATATCAAAGAGTACAATGAGAAATTTACTTCGAGAAAATTAAATCCAGAAAAAGGACATCAATACTTGCCATTCATTGTGTTGGTAGTAGATGAGTTTGCAGACTTAATTATGACTGCCGGCAAAGAAGTAGAAATGCCAATTGCTCGTTTAGCGCAGTTAGCAAGAGCAGTTGGTATTCACTTAATCATTGCCACACAAAGACCTTCAGTGAATATTATCACAGGTACCATTAAAGCGAATTTCCCTGCACGTATTGCATTCAAAGTTTCAAGTAAAATAGATAGCCGTACCATTTTAGATGCCGGTGGTGCGGAGCAGTTGATTGGTAAAGGAGATATGTTAGTGAGTTATAATGGAGAGATCACGCGTTTACAGTGTGCTTTTGTGGATACACCAGAAGTGGATCGTGTTTGTAATTTTATTGCAGAACAAAAAGGTTATCCTGACGCATTCTTTTTACCAGAATATATTGATGAGAAAGATTTAGAGGCTTCAGGTTTTGATGCTGATGATAGAGATAGTTTATTTGAAGATGCCGCTAAGTTAATTGTGAGTGCTCAGGTAGGTTCCACTTCATTCATTCAAAGAAGGATGAAATTGGGCTATAATAGAGCAGGAAGGTTAATGGATCAGCTGGAGTCTGCAGGTATTGTTGGACCAAGTCAGGGTAGTAAGCCAAGAGAGGTTTTGTATAAATCTGAGGCTGAATTGTATGATTTCTTGCAAAATTTATCATAATCCATAAGGATTGTCTACTTTTGTAAATCGAAAAATAAGATTGTTTGCCCCTAATCAACCTATTATGAGAATAGCTATTATCTTTTTATTGAGTATTTTGACTTTTCAGGTACAAGCCCAAAAAGACCCTTATGCAAAGGCCATTTTAGACAAAGTAGGGGTCAAAGTGAAATTATCTAAAGGGATACTGGTAAAAATCCAATTGGTGTCTAAAAACAACAAGGGAAAGGCATTGGGGACCAAGATGATCCAATTAAAGATGAAAGGGGAGAAATACATTCTAAATGAGGGTAAATTAGAAATCCTTTGTGACGGTGTTTCCATCTACAATTTTGATGGGGTAAACACCATTTCTAAGTCTAGTTTGGCAGAAACAGAACAAACCTTAAGTCCACAGAAATTATTGTCAGGTAATTATGATAAAGACTTCAATTTCAATTTATTAGCTCAAAATACAAATACTGCAACCATCGAGCTATTCCCAATTGATCGTAAAAAAGGCTTTCAGAAAGTTACTTTAATCATTGATAAGGTAAAATCAGCCCTTGCAAATGCCATCATTTTGGATAAAAGCAACAATATAACAGACGTTAAAGTGCTATCTATCAACTATGCAGCTAGTTTTGAGGACAAATTATTCGTTTTCAATAGGGCCAAATACCCTAAAAACGTAGAAATATTTGACTAAACTATTGATTTAGTTACGCTTTTATCCCTATCTTTGCAGCCGAAATAAACAAAACAAAACCGTAGTTAATTGTTAACTACAATAAAAGAAGTTCCACAATGTCTAACTTAACAACAGAGAAAAAAGCAAGCATTTTTGCTGAATTTGGTGGTAAAGCAACTAACACAGGTTCAATTGAAGGTCAAATTGCTTTATTAACACAACGCATCGCGCACATTTCTGGTCATTTAAAGGCCAACCACAAAGACCATTCTACTCAAAGAGGTTTAATGCAATTAGTGGGTCAGCGTAAGCGTTTATTGGTTTATTTGCAAAAACATAACCTTACTGGTTACCGTGCACTAATTGAGAAATTAGGCTTAAGAAAATAATCAAGAACTACTTATAATAGCTGTCCCAACTGTACTACTACGGTTGGGATTAGTTGTTTATAAGAGATTGTTTTTTTTGCACATCTTTTTTGTAATAGATTCAATAGCGGTCTTTCTAACACACCAAAATTTTAAAAATGTTATCACAACCAAAATCAGTAAAATTCGAGATCAATCCAGGTCAAGAAATTTTCATAGAAACAGGTAAACTAGCACGTCAATCAGACGGAGCAGTTACCATCAGACAAGGCAATTGTATTTTATTAGCAACTGTTGTTGCCAATAAAGATCCTAGAGACGGACAAGATTTCTTTCCATTGAGTGTAGATTACCAAGAGAAGTTTGCATCTGCAGGCCGTATCCCTGGTTCTTTCTTTAAAAGAGAAGCACGTTTAAATGATTACGAAATTTTAACCAGCCGTTTAATTGATCGTGCATTAAGACCTTTATTCCCCGAAGACTACTTGTGCGATGTGCAAGTTTTAATATCATTGATTTCTAGCGATGATAACGTGATGCCAGATTCATTGGCATGTTTAGCAGCATCTGCAGCATTAGCAGTATCTAATATTCCTATTAAAGAAATTATATCTGAAGTAAGAATTGCAAAGATCGATGGCAAATTTGTAATCAATCCTTCTAAAGCTGAATTGGCTAAATGTGCATTAGAATTTATCATTGCTGCTACAGACAAGAACTTGATGATGGTAGAAGGTGAGGCTAAAGAATGTTCTGAGGAAGAATTAGTACAATGTTTAGAAATTGCACACGAAGCTATCCGCAAGCAAATTAAAGCACAAGCTGAATTAAGAAAATTAGTGGGTATTACAGAACTACGTGATTATAAAAAACCAGAACAAGACGAATCGATCCGTGAAAAAGTATATGCATTTGCAAAATCTAAAGTAGATGCGATTGCAAGATTAGGTTCTGCAAAACATGAGCGTAGTGATGCATTCACAGCAGTGAAAAAAGAAATAATGGAACATTTAGGTGCTGATATTACAGACTTGCAAAAGAAATTAGCAGGTAAGTATTATGAGGACTTGAAATGGGAAGTGGTTAGAGATATGATGGTGGATAGTCGTATTCGTTTAGACGGTCGCAAATTAGATGAAGTTCGACCTTTAGCAATGGAGATTGGTCCATTACCTACACCACACGGTTCTTCTTTGTTTACAAGAGGAGAGACACAATCTTTAACAACAGTAACTTTAGGAACGAAGTTAGATGAGTTGATGCAAGAGACTGCAGCAAGTGCAGAGTATGCTAAATTCTTCTTACACTATAATTTCCCTCCATTCTCTACAGGCGAAGTGAAAATGATGCGTGGTGTTGGTCGTCGTGAAGTGGGACATGGTAACTTAGCAATGCGTTCTTTAAAGCAAATGTTACCTGATAGCACAGTATTCCCTTACACATTGCGTGTGGTATCTGATATCTTAGAATCAAATGGTTCTTCTTCAATGGCGACTGTTTGTGCCGGTTCATTAGCATTAATGGATGCAGGTGTGCCTATTCCAAAACACGTAAGTGGTGTGGCAATGGGATTGATTTCTAGAGAAGATGGTAAGTATGCAATCTTAACAGATATCTTAGGGGATGAAGATCATTTAGGAGATATGGATTTCAAAGTAACTGGTACACGCGATGGTATCTGCGGTGTTCAAATGGACATCAAAGTAGATGGCTTAAGCATGGACATTATGAGAGAAGCATTATCTCAAGCAAGAAAAGGTCGTTTACATATTTTGGATGCCATGTATGAGTGTACACCAGCTGCACGTGCGGATGTGAAGCCTCATGCGCCAAGAATGGTTAAAATCATCATAGATAAAGAATTCATTGGTGCTGTGATCGGACCAGGTGGAAAGATCATTCAAGAAATGCAAAGAACTACTGGAGCAACAATTAATATCGAAGAAGTGGGCAACCATGGCGAAGTAAGCATCTTCTCTGCAAACAAGGAAAGCCTTGACGCTGCAGTAAGATGGATCAATGGTATCGTAGCTGTTCCAGAAATTGGAGACGAATACGAAGGTGTTGTGAAAGGTGTTAAAGAGTTTGGTGCTTTCGTTGAGTTTATGCCAGGCAAACAAGGCTTATTACACATTAGTGAAATTAGCTGGAAGCGTTTGGAAACAATGGAAGGCATCTTTAATGAAGGCGATACAGTGAAGGTGAAATTAATTGGATTAGACCCTAAAACGGGCAAGTTCAAATTAAGTCATAAAGCTTTATTACCTCGTCCTGAGCAAGCGCCTCGTGAAGATCGCGGTCCTCAACAATAGTATTTACATACTTTAAATATAAAATGCCCTGCTAATTCGCGGGGCATTTTTTTGTTGCTAACTTTACTTTAGAATCTAATTAAAAAAAATTGGAATAAACACCTATTCCTAGGCTCTCGCTCGCAAGCTCGAACGTTCGCTACGGAATAGTATTTACTCCAATTATATATAACAGAAAAGGAATTGTAATTAGGATAAAAGATAGTACCCCGAAGCCGATTTCGGTTCCTTCCGCATGAGGATGAGGGGTAGCTATCTTTTATACTTTATAAATACAGTTACAATTCAAAACGAATCGACCATAAAATAATCAAACATATGTCCAAAGAATACATAGAAATAGCATTTGACTTTAGCAATCAGGAACAGTATGAACTGCTTGTGGCGGAGTTGGTCGAACTTGGCTTTGAAGGCTTCAATGAAGAGGAACTGGAGGAAGGCAGGAATGATGATGTGGCATTGTCTAATGGATTAGGCATAGGTGCTGGACATTGTAAAACCTTTATGTTGAAAGACATATATGAAGCAGAACAAGTACAAAATGAGTTAGATATAATATTCAATAAGTATAACTTAAAATACTCTAAATCAGTTATTAAGGAAGAAAATTGGAATGCCATTTGGGAGTCTAATTTCGAACCGGTTAGGGTAGGTGATTTTGTAGGTATCAGGGCGCATTTTCATGCAGATTTTGAGCCAGCAGTAACCCATGATATTCTAATAACGCCCAAAATGAGCTTTGGTACAGGACATCATCCTACCACATTTTCGGTGATGCAGTTGATGCAAAGGATCGATTTTGAAGCTAAAACGGTTTATGATTTTGGAACAGGGACGGGAATATTGGCCATATTAGCCGAAAAATTAGGGGCCCAAAAAGTACTTGCAGTTGACAACGATGACTGGTGCATAGAAAACGCAAATGAAAACATGCTTAACAATGCATCCAAGGTGATTACCATACTAAAAGTGGCATCTGCAATGCAAAAAGAACAATATGATATTGTATTAGCCAATGTCAATAGACATATTATAGAAGCCAATATGGACGAATTAACTCAAATTGGGAAACCCGGGGGAATTTTAGTTCTTAGTGGTTTATTAATTGAGGATCAATTAGATATAGTTAAATTAGCCGCTTCAAAAGGTTGGATATTCCAAGAAGCCCAACCCCTGGATGGATGGGTTAGTTTACTGTTCAAATGGTAGTATCCATGATTTGATTTTGGGAACTAACAGGTATTATTTTTAATGAACGTATATTTGCCTACCCCAAACATGATCACATGAATGAAATGATGCTTGTAGTGCTTGCTTACCTCCTAGGTTCTATTCCTACATCTATTTGGGTAAGTAAAGCTGTTTTTGGCATCGACATTCGCGATTATGGTAGTGGAAATCCGGGTGCAACCAACACATTCAGGGTCTTAGGTTCTAAATGGGGAACTTTTGTAATGATTTCAGATATTACAAAAGGGGTGATGGCCACATCTTTATACATTCTTATTCCTTTTTATTTTCAAAATGAGTTGGCTAGAACTAATTTCATGATTGTATTAGGATTAGCAGCAGTATTAGGTCATATTTTTCCAATATGGGCCAATTTTAAAGGAGGAAAAGGGGTAGCTACTATCTTAGGAATGGCATTGGCCATTCAGCCCATCGTGGCGCTCATCTGCATCGTTGTGTTTTTGATTACTTTGTTTACAACCAGATTTGTTTCATTGAGCTCTATGTTGGCAAGTATCGTCTTTATGGTATTGATCCTGTTTATTTTCAATGAAAAAGAAACTTCCTATAGAGTATTTGCCATTATTGTGGCCTTAATGGTGGTGGTAACGCATCAAAAGAATATAGGTAGACTTCTAAATGGGAAAGAAAACAAGGCACCATTGTTCAATAAAAATAGAAAACCGCAAGATTAAGCGTTCTGAGAAGTTTTATTTTTAATTGATTATCAATTGATTAGAAAGATTTATTCAATTTTCTATTTGCAACTACAAGGAATTGCTTAACTTTACAATCCTTAAAAATCCTAACATTTATGTCTATCAGTCAGAATATTTTGGAGAAATTACAGTTAAAGGATGAGAAAAACTTACTGATTCAAGGTTTACCTTCAAGTGTAGAGAAGCAATTTGCTAAGTTGAATTACTGTAAAAATCTGACCCCTTTGTTAAAGTCAAGGAGAATTGATTTCGCCCTTATTTTCGCAATTAACCAATTGCAATTGAACAATATTCTAAAAGAAGTATTCTCAGCATTAACACATGAGAGTAAATTATGGATTGCCTATCCTAAAACAAGTTCAAAGATTGTATCTGATTTGAATAGAGATGCAAGCTGGGAAATTTTAGCCAACAATGAATACGAAGCTATTCGTCAAGTGACGTTGGATCATGTTTGGACCGCATTGCGTTTTACAAAATACGACCAAATTCCAAATAGAAATAGGGCCTTCGTTGGATTTAAATCTCCTAATATCGAGATTGACGATTTTGAAAAAAGATTGATTGCTTTACCAATTGAAGTAGAGAAATTATTTCAATCACATGAAGAAGCAAGAGAATTCTTTACTTCTCTATCCATCATCAATCAAAAGGAATATTTAAGTTGGATCAATGGTGCTAAAAAAGAAGAAACCAAGCAAAAGCGTTTAGAAGCGACTTTAGAAAAGTTAATTGCTGGTAAGCAGAATCCTTCAGAGAAATAAAAATATACTATTCCTAGAATAGGCATATTACATGAATAGTCAATCTATTTAAAAATAACGGTCCCAATAATCTTGGTTAACTCACGCTCTGCATCTTTAAGATGCTTGTGTATGTGCAGCAATTGTATTTGATCTTCACCACTTACTTTCTCCATGTCTTCCTGATTCTGGCGAATCATTTTTTTAATCTTTCTAAGTTTATAATACAATAAACTCACTTCAACTTCATGTTGAAAACTACTTTCAGCAACGACTTTTTTGATACCTAGTTTTTCATTCCATCTAAGACTCAACTCATGTTCTGGTTCAAAAAGGCCCATCACCAATTGCTGAATCTGTGGGTTTTCATGGTATTGTAATGTTTTATGATTGGGCAATTTACCAGCTACCTGCCAATCAAAATAGACTTTAACCAGTTGAATCATTTCTTGATTATCCAAAGGGAAGGGTTCTAATTCTTCTGCAATCCAAGTGGATACAAGTTTCCCGTCTGCTAAAATTTCGTTGCCAAATTCAATCAATAATCGGATTAAGTTTTTTTCGTGTAAAAGATCTTTGTCAAGTACAAGGTCAATGTTGTCTATGTCCTGCGTTTCTTGTTGGAAACTAGGCATTAAAATAGCCGCTTCGTCATAGGCCATCTTCTTTTCATCTTTCACAATTTTGTCTCGCTTGAACTTATTGACTAATTGGGTTAAGCCCGTTTCGTCAATACGCAAGATATCAGCACATTTTCTGACATACTCTTGTAATTTTGTAAAATCTTCTGCCTTATTAATTTTACTTAAAGTCTCTGCCATTTGATTGACTAGACTATTTTTTTTATTTAAGTCGTTCCCAACTTCTTTTAATTGGACTTCTAATTGGAATAAGATAAAGTCCTTCTTTGCAGATTGAACAAAAGCACGGAATGCATCTGGCCCAACTTTATTGACATAACTATCTGGATCCTCATTGTCTGGAATCAACACCAATTGCACATTTAGTCCCTCTTCCAATGCCATATCCAATCCTCTTAATGCTGCTTTCACACCAGCTGCATCACCGTCATAAATGATGGTCAGGTTCTGTGTATATTTTTTAACCAATCTCAATTGATCGATGGTTAAAGAAGTGCCACCACTTGCTACTACATTTTCAATACCAGCTTGATGTAAGCTCACCACATCTGTATAACCTTCTACCAATAAACATTCATTGGCCTTATCAATGGCAGTTCTCGCAAAATAAGAACCATAAAGAATTCGACTTTTAATATAAATCTCGTTCTCTGGTGTATTGATGTATTTTGGTGAGCGATCATTTTTGGCAATTTGTCTTGCGCCAAAACCAATAATTTTTCCAGTGGTATTATGAATTGGAAAGATGATACGGTCTCTATAATTATCCTGCCATCCGCCATCTCGCTCTACTACTAAACCAGTTCTTGCAAATAGTTCTGGATTGAATTGATTTTGAATCAAGGCTTTTGCTAAACTGTCTCGTTCAGATGGGTTGTATCCAATTTTAAATTTTTCAACAATCGGGCGTAAAAAACCACGATGTTGCATATAGCTTTGTGCAATGGTGGCTCCAGCTTCTGTGTCCCAGTATTGTTTGGTAAAAAAGTCCATTGCAAAATGGTTGATTGCATACAAACTGTCTGCTGTTTGTTGTGCCATCTTTTGTGCAGGACTGGTCTCTGTTTCTTCTATTTCAATATTGTATCTCGCAGCCAACCATCTTAATGCCTCCACATAACTATATTTCTCGTGCTCCATCAAGAAAGTGATGGTATTGCCGCTCTTGCCACAGCCAAAACATTTATAAATTTCTTTGGCAGGAGAGACGGTAAAAGAAGGCGATTTTTCGTTGTGGAAAGGGCAGTTGCCTATGTAATTGGTGCCTCTTTTCTTTAATTTCACAAATTCACCCACCACATCAATGATGTCAATTCGGCTGGTAATTTGTTGAATGGTTTGAGGCGTAATCATAGGAGCGCGAATTTAACAAATCTTAGGCTATTCTTGGGTAGAAAACTCCATATCGTCACTATCTAGCAGTTCACGCTCAATTTCTTCCATCTGAACAATGTCCCAGGCTTCCGTTTCGGTAGGGGTTAGGTTCATGACTTCGCCAAATTCAGTCAAATCTAGGGCGTTTTGTAAGTCATCTGACAAGCAACAAAGTACAAAACTGGTATTGTTGTCATAAAACACTTCTTGATGCTGGGCCAATAGCTCCATGATGCTTAAATCCCAGTCTTTTACACTGTCAAGGTTTAAAACTAGGTTTTTTGGGCTATTTGTGCCTAATTTTTTGATCAAATCATTCAATTCTGGCACGAGATTTGAACTAAGACTAGGGTCGAGTAAGCTTAAAACGGTGAATTTCTCTTTTGTATCAATTTTATAGTGCATAATCACATACTTTAGGGTAAAATTATTCGTTAATCTAATAACAGCTCGAATAAATTATATGGATAACAATTTTTCAACACAAGTTAAGGAAATCATCTCTTATAGCAGAGAAGAAGCATTAAGATTAGGTAATGATTTTATTGGCGCGGAACACCTTATGTTAGGGTTGATCCGTGACCAAGAGAATACTGCTATTAAAGTCTTAAGACAACTGAATGTGAATTTGGGAGAATTAAGAAAAGAGATCGAACTAGCCGTAAAGGACAAGTCTGGTAAAAATATTGCGAATATCAATAGTCTTCCTTTAACAAAGCAAGCAGAAAAAGTGATTCGCGTGACTGTTTTAGAAGCAAAGGCTTTGAAAAGTCCAATGGTAGAAACGGAGCATCTTTTATTAAGTATCTTAAAGAATAAGGAAAACATCGCAACGCAAATTTTAAATCAATTTGACGTGGACTATGATTTATTCCGCAATGAATTAGGCATGGTAGGTTCTTCGCCATCTGCGCCTTCAAGTCCAAGTTCAGAATACCAAGAAGAAGGAGATGATGATTTTGATGACGAAAAAGGGAGAGGTGGATTTGGAGGAAGTACAAAATCTAAGCCAAGCGCAACAAGTAAATCTAAAACACCTGTACTAGATAATTTTGGAAGAGACATCACTAAGTTAGCGGAGCAAGATGCCCTAGATCCAATTGTGGGAAGGGATGCAGAGATAGAAAGAGTAAGTCAAATTTTAAGTCGTCGTAAAAAGAACAATCCAATTTTAATTGGTGAACCAGGTGTGGGTAAGACGGCGATTGTAGAAGGACTCGCATTAAGAATTGTTCAAAGAAAAGTAAGTCGTGTTTTATTTGATAAAAGAGTGATCTCTTTAGATTTAGCTGCTTTAGTGGCCGGTACAAAATACCGTGGTCAATTTGAAGAGCGTATGAAAGCGATCATGAACGAATTAGAGAAAAACAGAGACGTTATTTTATTTATTGACGAGATTCATACGATAGTAGGTGCTGGAGGTGCAAGCGGTTCATTAGACGCTTCCAATATCTTTAAGCCTGCATTGGCTCGAGGTGAATTGCAATGTATTGGCGCATCCACATTAGATGAGTATAGAATGCATATCGAAAAAGATGGTGCATTGGATCGCCGTTTCCAAAAAGTGATTATCGAGCCACCAAGTGTTGCAGATACGATTACTATTTTGAACAATATCAAATCTAAATACGAAGACTACCATAGTGTAATTTATGATCAAGAAGCAATTGAGGCTTGTGTGAAATTAAGTGATCGTTATATGACGGATCGTTTACTTCCAGACAAGGCAATTGACGTATTGGATGAAGTGGGTGCAAGGGTGCATTTGAAAAATATTTCTGTTCCAGAAGATATTGTAGAATTAGAAAAGCAAATCGAAGAAGTTAAGAACGAAAAGAATAGGGTGGTGAAGAGTCAACGTTTCGAAGAAGCTGCTAGCTTAAGAGATACGGAGAAAAAATTAGGCGAAGCCTTAGATAAAGCAAAATTAAATTGGGAAGAAGATAGTAAGAACAAAAGATTCCCAATCAACGAAGAGCATATTGCAGAAGTCATTAGCATGATGACTGGCATACCTGTGAAGCGCATGGTTGAAGCAGAGACGACTAAATTACGTAAGATGGCCGAAGACATGCGTGGTCAAGTCATTGGACAAGAAGATGCAATTGGTAAAGTCGTCAAAGCGATTCAAAGAAATAGAGTTGGATTAAAAGATCCTAAAAAACCAATCGGTACATTTATTTTCTTAGGTCCAACAGGCGTAGGTAAAACTGAATTAGCACGAGCTTTAGCAAGAAACATGTTTGACTCAGAAGAATCTTTGATTCGTATTGACATGAGTGAGTACATGGAAAAGTTTGCAGTATCTCGTTTAATTGGTGCCCCTCCAGGCTATGTGGGTTATGAAGAGGGTGGACAATTGACAGAAAAAGTACGTCGTAAACCATACTGTGTGATCTTATTGGATGAAATTGAAAAAGCACATCCAGATATTTATAATATTTTATTACAAGTATTAGATGATGGTATCTTGACAGATGGTTTAGGTCGTAAAGTGGACTTTAAGAATACTTTAATCATCATGACTTCTAATATTGGCGCACGTCAATTAAAAGAATTTGGAGATGGTGTAGGCTTTGCTACAGCAACAAGAATGGAGCAAACAGACGAGAACAATCGTTCAGTGATTGAAAAAGCATTAAAGCGAACCTTCTCTCCAGAATTCTTAAATAGAATTGATGATGTAGTGGTCTTCAATTCATTGACCAAAGACAATATCTATTTGATCATTGATATTATAATGAAGCATGTACTAGGTCGCTTAGTGAACCTTGGATTAAACTTAGTATTAACGAGTGAAGCCAAAGATTTTATAGCAGATAAAGGATATGATGTTCAATTTGGTGCAAGACCTTTACACAGAGCCATTCAAAAGTATATTGAAGACCCATTGGCCGAGGAGATTTTAAATCACTCAGTGAAAGAAGGGGATACTTTAGTTGGGGATATTGACAAGGAAAAAACTGGGTTGACTTTTACTTTACAAAAGAAAGAGAAAGAAAAAACACCTAAAGCTCCTAAAGAACCTAAGCAAGATTAAGTTTTATAAAATTTAAATAGGAAGGCCCTGAACGAAAGTTCGGGGCTTTTTTTATTTCGTACTCCAGCGATAGGTTTTGATATCAAGACCAGCAAGGTCCATCATTCTTGAAACCACAGTCATAGCAACTTCCTCTAAAGTTTTTGGGACACTATAAAAACTTGGAGTCGCTGGGCAGATAATGCCTCCAGCAAGTGTTACTGTTTCCATATTGCGAATATGAATTAAATTATAGGGCGCTTCTCTTGCAACTAGAATTAATTTTCTGCGTTCTTTTAAAATCACATCAGCGGCACGGGTCGTTAAATCATCACTGATCCCAGCAGCAATCCTGCCTAATGTACCCATACTACATGGCACCACAAACATGATATTGTATTGAGCAGAACCAGAGGCAAAAGGGGCATTAAAATCCATTTTATGGTAAAAATCAAATGGGTAATTTAAATAATCCTGATTACCCAATTCTGTCTCCCAAACTATTTTGGCATTATCACTCATGATGATTCCAACCGCTTCGTATTGAGCAGGAATTTGCTTCAAGCTATCTAGTAATGCTTTTGCGTAGAGTGCGCCACTGGCGCCTGTGATGGCAACGACAATTTTGTTTGGCATATTAGTATAACAAAATTAGGGTTTAAAGGTTGACCAGCAAATAGATAAAAAAATCCCCTCCAATGATGTATTGGAGGGGGAGGACTTTATAGGGAAAGGGTTCAATTAGATTTTATACATCTTCTCGTAGTATTCGTCTGCCATACGATTGCTATCGAATTGGAAACGAACA
The DNA here is from genome assembly GCA_044368905.1 of Sediminibacterium sp. Taxonomy (GTDB): domain Bacteria; phylum Bacteroidota; class Bacteroidia; order Chitinophagales; family Chitinophagaceae; genus Sediminibacterium. The sequence continues at coordinate 26,950 of JBILIU010000004.1, forward strand.
TCCTTCATGCCATTTTGAGTAATTTGTCTCCAAGTATCTTTTTGCTCATAATACATTGGTACAATTTGTTGCTCTAATATTTTGTACAATTCATTTAAATCGTATTCATCTTGTGCTTCTGTGCTCATATTGGCATAATCTGCTTTAGGTACCACAAAACCATTGTTACCATGGTTGATAAATTCTGGTATCCATCCATCATCGGTTGAGAAGTTTACAGAGCCATTCATTGCAGCCGTCATTCCACTTGTTCCTGATGCTTCTCTTGGTACTCTTGGATTGTTTAACCATACATCAGATGCTTGCTTCATTCGCTTACTTAAAGCCAATTCGTATCCTACTAAAACTGCTACATTCCTATAGTTCTTGCTTAGGTTCACTAAGTGATTGAATTGAGAAATAGCTGGATGGTCTACTGGATAAGGCTTTCCTGCAAATATAATTTGAACAGGATATTTCAAGTTAGCTAATAATTTTTCGAATCTTTCTAAATCCCAAGACAAGAAGTCGGCACGCTTATAGCCTGCGAATCTTCTAGCCCACACAATCGTCAACACATTTGGATCAAATATTTTACCAGTTTGATCGGCCACAATTTCAAAAGCACGTTTTTTCAAATACCATTTTCTGTCATCGAATCCAGTATCATCTCCAGCTTCTGCAAATTTGTACAATTGCTTGTCTGCCCAATAACGCCAGTTTTGTGCATTGGTGATATGGTCAATCGGACAAATGCCTTCATATTTACCCCACATTTCACGGCTTACATGTCCGTGTAATTCTGATACGCCATTGGCTTTTCTTGCAAACCTCAGTGCAGCTAAAGAGTGGTTAAATTGATCATCATGAATACCCGTCAATCTTCTTACTTCGTCCAAACCTAAGCCACAGAAATAACCCATATTATAACATAAGTATATATCGTGTTTCTCATTTCCAGCTTCTTCTGGGGTATGTGTTGTGAATACTAGACGCTTTTTAACTTCGTCTAATGACTTGTATTTATTTAATAAATAAAATGCTGCAGAGAATCCATGTGCTTCGTTTAAGTGGTATACTTCTGGATTAAAATTTAATTCATCAATTAATTTTGCACCACCTACACCCAATAAAATAAATTGTGCCACTTTGGTTGCTACATTGGCATCATACAATCTATGTGTAATTGTTTGAGAAACATAATCGTTCTCTGGCAAATCTGTACTTAATAAAAACAAAGGGGCACTACAAAAAATATTAGGTGCTAAATAAAATGCTTTTACCCAAACTGGATGGTCATGGATTAAAATTTGGTATTTGATGCCAGTATCTTCTAAGAAGCTATACATCTTCTCCATAAAAGAAACCTGCAATGTTTGATCTTGATTTCTTGCTTGATCATAGTAGCCATATTTCCATAGCATACCAATACCAATCATATTTTGATTTAATTCAAAGGCACTTCTTAAATGTGAACCGGCTAAAAATCCCAATCCACCACTGTAAATTTTTAGAGGCTGATGGATCGCGAACTCCATTGAGAAATAAGCCGCTTTTTTGGAATACTTTTCATTAATAGGGTAAGGAACTTGGAAGTTTCTAAAAGACATGTTTTTGTTCTTTGGTTAATTTGACCCGCAATATATCCTATTTGCCTTTAAATTTAGTCCAAGGCAGGCCTAGTGTGAATAACAATCGTTTGCAATGGCAGAATGTGGATTATTTCTTAATCTTTGGCTTTCTTTTCTTATCGTAACTATCATTAAAATAACAGGTCATATTTCTATGATTACCGCAATTTCCA
>JBILIU010000058.1:0-7765 GCA_044368905.1 Sediminibacterium sp.
CGTATTGTTATTCCTTATTTGGTTTAATGATCTTGCCATCACTCGATTCTTACATAATTTGATTCAATAAATTTATAGCAATAATGGTATTACTTTCAATTCTATCTATTCCGTTTATCGCAGCAATCATTTTGCTTTTTGTTAAACAAAATGAAAAGGCAAACTATATTGCGATTGCATCAAGTGGTATCACATTGGCACTTGCATTGAATATTGCATTCAATGGGGCGGCTAATTTTGATGCAAGCTGGATATCAAGTATCAATGCAAGATTTGTATTAACTGCAGATGGTCTATCTAAGATTTTACTTTTATTGACGGGCATTAGTTTTCCTGCCATATTCTTGGCGACTTCTAAAAATGAAATAAAAAATAGGGCACATTTTTTATCATTGATGTTATTTACACAAACAGGATTATTGGGCGTGTTTTTAGCAGGTGATGCTTTGTTGTTTTATTTCTTCTGGGAGTTAGCATTGATCCCAGTGTATTTTCTTTGTTCAATTTGGGGAGGAGAGAAGCGCATTGCAGTGACTTTTAAATTCTTTATTTATACTTTCTTAGGATCTTTATTTATGTTGATTGGTATTATTTTGGTGTACACACATACTGCTGATCAAAGTTTTGCGATACAATCTTTCAAAGAAGCTAGCTTAAGTGGTGGACAGCAATTAACTGCATTTGCTTTATTCTTTACTGCCTTTGCAATTAAGATGCCAATTTTCCCTTTACATACATGGCAGCCTGATGCTTACGAACAATCCCCTACTGCAGTAACAATGGTATTGAGTGCGGTGATGGTTAAAATGGGCTTGTATGGTGTAATGAGATGGTTAATGCCTTTATTCCCAGATGCATTTAGTGCGCATTCAAATTTTGTAGTCATCCTTTCTGTAATCGGAATTTTATATGCATCATTTATTGCCATTCGTCAAGACGATATGAAGCGTTTAATCGCTTATTCTAGTATTGCGCATATTGGATTGATGAGTGCAGCTTTATTTGCGAATAATGAAATAGGCGCTCAAGGTGTTTTGATACAATTATTCTCGCACGGCGTGAATGTATTAGGTCTTTGGATTATTGCTGATATCATTGAGCAACAAACTGGCACAAGGTCTTTGAAAGAGATGGGAGGGCTTGCTAAACAAAACCCAACCTTGGGTATTTTACTTGTAGGCTTTGCTTTTGCAAATATTGCATTACCACTAACCAATGCATTCATAGGTGAGTTTTTAATGTTCAATAGTTTATTCCAATTCAATCCTTGGATTGCAGCAGCTGCGGGTGTAAGTGTTGTATTAGCGGCTATTTATACATTGAATATGGTTCAAAAATGTGCGTATGGCGAAGTGAGTGAAAAAATGAGCAAGATGCAAGCGCCGAATGTGCCTGCACAATTTGTCTTGATCGTATTGTTGATTGTAGTGATCATTTCTGGAGTATATCCTGCTCCTTTATTTGATTTAACTGCAGACACTTTACAACAATTGTTTATCAAATAATTAAATGAATTTATAATGAACGCAATTATTGCTTCGGCTTTATTAGGTGTATTAATGATGTTTGCTTCTTGGATGTTTAACAATGAGAAAACGCATACACGCATTGCATTAGTAGGACTCTTGGCCTTAATTGTAGCCAATGTTTTACAATTAAATGGCATTTATACAATTCCGGTAGATTACAAGGGATTGCTTGCTTTTACACAGTTTGGTTTATATGTGAATACCATTTTATTTATTTTAACCTTCTTATATGTGTGGCTAAATGGAGATGAGATTGCCAAAATCGGCAACCATGCAGCAGACTTTTATGCTTTATTCTTCTTTATTTTATGTGGTGCTAGTATTCTAACTTCTTTTAATAATTTATTAATGTTGTTTATTGGCGTTGAAATTTTATCCATCCCTTTGTATATCTTAACGGGTGCAGATAAAAAGAATTTAAATAGCAACGAAGCAGCCCTGAAATATTTTTTAATGGGGGCATTTTCAACAGGTATTTTTTTATTAGGCATTACATTTATCTATGGTGCAACAGGTACCTTCCAATTGATTGCGCCAAGTGTCAATCCAGCAAATGGTATGGTGAGAGAACAACTCATGCAATCTGCCGGATTAATTTTAATTTTTGTTTCATTTAATTTTAAAGTATCTGCAGCGCCTTTTCATTTCTGGACACCAGACGTATATGATGGCGCGCCAACTGTGTTCACCTCCTTTATGGCGACCATTGTTAAAGCAACAGCAATCATTGCGTTTGTCGTATTATTTCATAGTCAATACAAAGCACTAGGGTATGCCTGGGAACTATTGTTAACTTTTGTGTTAATCTCCACTTTGTTCGTAGGTAATATCACTGCAGTTTTTCAGCGCAGTGTCAAGCGTATGTTGGCTTATTCTAGTATTGCACAAGTTGGATTTATGCTTTTTGCTTTATATGGTCCAACCAATTTTGCCAACGAAGGGATCTTGCTTTATATCATGGCTTATTCAGTAGCAAGTATTGGCTTATTTGGAGTATTGATTAAAATGAAAGACTACAGTTTTGAAGCATTCAATGGTTTAGCTAAAAAAGAACCATTGATAGCGGCAATGACCACTATATTCTTATTGTCATTAGCAGGCATTCCGCTTACTGGTGGATTCTTTGCAAAGTATTATATGTTGAATGCCGCGGTGCAATCAGGCATTGGACTTTGGTTGGTTGCCTTAGCCATTCTTTTTGCAGCAGTAAGTATCTACTATTATTTCAAATTGATCCAAGCGATGTATTTTGTGGAAGGAGAACCAGCAATGCACGAAGTGGAGCAAGGATATAAGTACAAATTACTTGTTTTTGTAATTTTGATACTAGGACTCGGTATTTTACCCAATGTATTCCTCTCTTATCTTTACTTTTAGCCGTTCCTCAATAAGTTTTGTATATAAGGTGGTACCTTATCCAATCTGTGCTACCTTTAGGCACAGATAAACAGATTTTATGACCTTACAGGACTCATTTGTATTGGCTTGGCGCACCGTAAAAGGCAATAAGCTAAGAACTAGTATTACCGTGGCAATTATTGCTTTTGGTATCATGGCGCTTATTGGCATCATCACTGCCATCTCGGCAATGAATCAAAGTTTGAAGGAGAATTTCTCTTTCATGGGCGCGAATGCATTTACGATACGTTACAAGGAAATGAATGCAAGGATGGGTGGTCCTCCACAGGGTGAAGAATTTTCTAAAACCAAGAAAGGACAGAAAGAAAAAAAATCAAATTTAGATAAGCCATTTAAATTAGAAGAATCACTCTATTTTAAAAATAATTATAGTTTTAATAGAGCCCAAGTAAGTGTGTACAGAAGAGCAAGTGGGGGCAATGAAATAGTCTATAAAAATTTAAAAACAAATCCACAAATTGGCATGTGGGGTGCAGATGAAAATTATTTAGCAGTCAATGGCTACCAGCTTGCAGTGGGTAGAAATTTAAATGCAGTGGACATTCAATCAGGACGCAATGTTTGTATGATTGGCAATAGTGTTGCCACAAAATTGTTTCCTAGAAACCCCGACAAAAGTATCGATAAAATTATTTTGGTTCAAGGCAAACCCTATCGTGTCATTGGTTTATTAAAAGCAAAGGGGTCTAGTGCGATGCTAAGACAAGATGATGTGATAGTCACTTCATTGAAAAATGTGCGTCAATATCAGAACAGCAATCCTTCTTATCAATTAGGTGTGGCAGTAAACAATGTAGTTGAATTAGAGCCTGCCATTGACGAAGCGATGTTGCAGATGAGAAAAGCAAGAAAATTAATTCCAACAGAGTCAGAGAACTTTATCATTGATAAGAGCGACAAGTTTGCCCAATTATTCATTGGCTTTTTAGCTGGAATCAGCGGTGCAGCTGGTGCTATTGGAATGATTACTTTGATTGGCGCAGCCATTGGCCTAATGAATATCATGTTGGTTGCAGTAAATGAAAGAACAAGAGAAGTAGGTTTGATCAAAGCCTTAGGTGGAAAGCGAAAAGACGTGCGTCGACAATTTTTATTTGAAAGTGTGATCATTAGTTTATTAGGTGCTGTGTTTGGTATTTTATTGGGTGTACTTGTAGGCAATATTTTTAGTGTGGTGTTGAGCACAGGCTTTGTCATCCCTTGGTTCTGGGTGATTACCGGTATTGTTATTTGTTCAGGGGTTGGATTGGCCGCAGGGATTTATCCAGCCATGAAGGCCGCTTCATTGAATCCTATCAATGCATTGAGGTACGAATAAAAAAACGCCTCCAAATTTGGAGGCGTTTTTAATAAGTAGCATTCAATCAATTAGATGAACTAATGTATCTAGTTGAATGATTATTTAGGATCTAATGCTTGCTTGATTCTGTCTTGTAAGTCATTGATATGATTTACAGCATTTGCATCTGTTGCAGTTACTTTAGCAGCTTGCAATGAAGCAGCTAATTTTTTCAATTGTGCTTTTGCTTCAGACACAAGATCTGTATTTTCTACATCTACACTTGGTACGCCTATGCGAATCATTCCAGCAGCAGCTGATGCAGCTGAAGCCGATGGGTTAAGCATTTCGTCTAATTGACTCACAAATGTTTTTTGTAAATTTCTACGGTAGATGTCTGCTTTACTTACATCACTGAATAAGCCCTTTCTTAAATCATCCATCATCTCATTCAATGCATAAGAACTTGCACCAAATCTTGTTTGGCTTGTAGTGATACGATACAATCTACCCTTGTCTAGTAATGATTTTAAAATACTTGTTTGTATTGTTTGCACACGCTCATTGCTTGCTGGATTTGCAAACTTATTTAGAATAGATGCATCCATTAACCATTTAGGCGTAGTAAATAATTGTGTATGGAAAAATTGCATTGCTTGTTTTTGCGTTGCAACTGTTGTTGGTGTATACACATCTCCTTTTTCTTCTACACTTTTAAATGTTTCTTGAACACCTCCTACATTTCTTAACACATGGCCCATGTATCTGCTAAATTGTCCAACAACTTGACCATACATTTGACTTAAGTTTTCATAACGATCGCCTTCTTCTTTAGTCCACTCAGGTAAGTTCACAATGATTCTTTTCAAATTCTTAATGCCATATTCACTTGCTAGCATTGAGTTATCACCTAAGTCTTCTGTTTGAGCTCTTGGATCATCATTTCTACCTTCACCACCAAACCAAACTCTTGGGTTCTTGCTTAAATTATCTACAATCCATTTGTTGTTGATCTTACGATCTGCTTGTGCATCATTTTCGCCAGTGTAAGTATAACCCCACTGAATGGCCCATTTGTCATAGTCACCGATTCTTGGGAACAATCCAGATTGAGCAATTTTATCTTCTGGTTGAGCAACATAATTAAAGCGCGCATAGTCCATGATAGATGCTGTGTGGCCATTTGCTTCTACCCAAGTTTTATCTCTTAATTTTTCTACAGGCGTTTTACTTGAACTACCCATATTATGTCTTAAACCTAATGTATGACCAATTTCGTGAGAGGATACAAAACGAATTAAGTTCCCCATTAATTCATCATCAAAATGCATTTTTCTAGCTGCAGGATCCACTGCTGCTGTTTGAACCATATACCAGTCATGTACTAAGCTCATTACATTATGATACCATCCTACATGGCTTTCTAAAATTTCTCCACTACGTGGATCATGTACTTGAGGGCCATATGCATTTTCGATATCAGAAGCGAAATAACGAATCACAGAGAAACGCGCGTCTTCTAAACTCATTGTACTATCATTAGGCCATTCTTTTCCTACGATGGCATTTTTCCAACCTGCTTTTTCAAATGCAATATTCCAGTCGTTTACACCAGCGATTAAATAAGGCACCCATTTTTTAGGAGTTGCTGGATCTACATAATAAACAATAGGCTTGAGTGGTTCAACCAATTCACCTCTTTTATATTTCTCTAAGTCTTGAGGTTTTGGCTCTAAACGATAACGAACAGCAAATACTTGATTTTTTACTTTTTGTTGGTCGTCTGAATATTCTACAAAATTATCTGCAAAATAGCCCACTCTTGAATCAAATAAACGACGTCCCATTGGTGTTTTAGGCAACAATAAGATAGAAGTATTCAATTCAAAGGTGACAGCGCCAGCGTTTGCTGCTGCTGGGATAAAGCTACCACCTGCAGGACTTCCTGGCATTGGAGAACTTGCATTGTAAGTTTTTACCGTTTTAACTTCAATATTAATAGGGTAGGACTTAATGGTTTCGATATAAGAACGATCAGAAGCAAGTCCTGATAAGTTAAAGTTTCTCTTCTCAAAAGTACTCAAGCTAACTGCTTGATTATCACCTTTAAAAAAGTCGGTTACATCGATGATAGAACTCGTAGAGTCTTTTCCATAAGCTTTAACATCAAAAGCCGCTACAATTGGGTCTAAATAAGAGTTTTTAACTGCTTTTGCGATGGTTTGAGTTGAATCCGCCCTACTAATAAGGGATACCACACGCATAAAAATACGGTTATTAGGTCCTTTTTCGAATTGGATGGTTTGCTCGTTTACTTGCTCACCGCCATATTTTCTTGCACCACCAGCTACTTTCGCATAGCGAGTTACAGCGATCAACTCTCTACCCAAAAGGCTATCTTGGATATCAAAGTAGAACTTATCGTCCTGTAAGTGCACTGTAAAGACCCCTTTTTGGGTCACAGCCTTCTTTGTAATGAATTCTTTAAAGGATTTTGGGCCTGTTTTTGCAGGGAGGTCTCTTTTAGCGCCTGCTGCAGCACTGGTGTCTGCCACTACTGGTGCTAAAGGTCTTTGGGCATGGACAAAGCCTGTCATCAGGACACAAAGACTAATAATTGCTAGGTTTTTTTTCATATTATATAATTATTGTTTTTTGAAAACGTCCCCTAAATATATTCCATTCAGGCTAAACTATTTTGATAATAATTTTTTTACATAAAAAAATGTCTTGAAAATTGTTTCAATCAATAATTTACTTATTTTGTAAGCCCTTAGAAACCCTAGTGTTAAGATTCTTTAAAAAATCGACTTTAGTTTCTAGGATTAAATCACTTTTTTATAAATTTAATTTAAAACCAAAAATCAATTGAATCATGGCTGATTTATCTAAACCAACTGCAACTGCAGCTTCAAAACAAGCAGCACAAAAAAAAGGTGGTAATTTGATTGCTACCTTAGCACCAATCGCTTGTATCGTAGCAGGCTATGTTATCTGGCGTTTTGTTCTAGGTAACGCAAGTAATTTCACTAACCCTGATCCAAATGGTGGTTTCTGGCCAGCGCACAAAGGACCAATGGGTACATTTACAAAAATGTATGAAGGTGGTATCGTAGTACCTATTTTGATTGGTAGTTTATTAATCGTTTTGACTTTCGTAATTGAAAGATTATTGACTATTAAGAAAGCTGCTGGAGCAGGTAATATTGCTGAGTTCATCCGTCAAGTACAATTCCATTTAGCGAATAAAGAAGTGGATAAGGCTTTGGCTGCATGTGATAAGCAAAAAGGTTCTGTAGGAAATGTAATGAAATCTGGCTTGACTAAGTACAAGGAAATGATTACAAATACAGAATTAGATACAGATCAAAAAGTATTAAATATTCAAAAAGAAATCGAAGAAGCAACTGCATTGGAATTACCAATGTTAGAAAAGAACTTAGTTTTCTTGTCTACTATCGCATCTGTTGCAACCTTATTAGGTTTGTTCGGAACGGTATTAGGTATGATTCGTTCTTTCTCTAAATTAGGTGAAGAA
>JBILIU010000059.1:0-7751 GCA_044368905.1 Sediminibacterium sp.
TCGAAGCTTATGGAACAGTGGCTGTCTTTAAAGATTTTTATGGGAATCTTTGGGATTTGATTGAGCCTTCATAGCTGCAGCCATATGCTTGCAAGCAGCGTCTCCTTTGTTTAATTCATTTTGTATATTAGTATGAGAAGCCTCGTCCCTGTTTTGACTTAGCTTAAACACATGCTGCAAATCATTTACGACAATGTCAAACGAATAAATGGCTTTCATGTTTTGTTCCATATATTCATTAGATAAATTTTTTACTTGAGTAGGTGCATCTGTATCTTTTTCAAAATGCAAAGTCAATTCTGTCAGTAAATCTCTTAAATGTGTTTGGTCTTTTATTTCTAATTGTCCTCTAGCATGCACGGTTTGATAGTTCCAAGTACTCCCCATATCTTTTGTAGTATACCAATTGGCGCTCACAAATGCAGAAGGTGCAGAAAAAATAACCAATACATTTTTATTCAATTCAAAGGCATTGCTATGATCTTGCTTGCGCATGATATGACCACTAATTGTAATGATATCATTTTCTACTTTCATTAACACAGGAATGTGCGTGGCGACTGGAAGCCCTTTGCTATCTACACCACATATAGTTACAAAAGGATTCGCCTGCATAAAGTCAATGACTTGCTGATGATTGCTAGCTTTGAAATGAGGTATATTGTACATAAACTTTTTTTAAATTATTTAAAATATAATTATAAATACATGCTTAATTATTGGGGGCTTTTAGAATATAGATTCTTTATTGTAATTATCACGTTATAATTAAAGTGGCAATGCCGTTGTCGTTTTAATCTCATCCATCACAAATAAACTATTGATATGTGCCACCATTGGAAGCACTGCTAGTTTTTCTTGGTAAAATTGATTGTAGGTCTCTACATCTTTGCTAACCACTTTTAAATAATAATCAAAACTACCAGAAACCAAACTGCAGGAAATGATTTCATCAAATTGCAAAATAATTTGTTCAAACTCAGCGAAATTATTTTTTGTTTGCTTGTCTAATGTGACATGACAGAATACGACCATGCCTAAATCAATTTTTTTTCGATTGATTAAAGCCACATAGTTGGCAATCACGCCATCCGCTTCTAATCTTTTGATGCGGTCATGGGTAGGACTTACCGAAAGATTGATTTCGGCACTGATGTCTTTCAAAGTGGCCAATGCATTTTTTTGTAAAATGCCTAAAATGGCAAGATCAATTGGGTCTAAGTTCATAAGCTACTACTTTTATAAGCGTAAGAATTTCGGTGAAAAGGCTGATTCTAACTCAAATTTACTGCTAATTTCTATTTATTTTCATTTTTAAAGCATTTTTTACTCTATTTACACATTTAATTAATAATATTTCCTTTTTACAGAACTTTATACAGAAATAAAACTAATACTATGATTATTGGCGTTCCTAAAGAAATTAAGATCCAGGAGTACCGTGTAGGTTTGACTCCTGAAGGTGTAGATGCTTTGTCAAGACAAGGCCATACTGTGTACATTGAAACCAATGCAGGGGTTGGATCAGGATTTTCTGACGAAGCTTATGTAGCAGTGGGTGCTAAAATTTTAGCTACTCCAGCAGAAGTGTATGCCATTGCAGAAATGATTGTGAAAGTAAAAGAGCCTTTGGCTGCTGAATATGGCTTGATCAAGTCTGGTCAAATTTTATTCACTTATTTCCACTTCGCTGCTTCTAAGGAATTAACTGAAGCGATGATGAAAACGCATGCAGTATGTATCGCTTACGAAACAGTTGAATTACCAGACGGCTCATTGCCATTGTTGGTTCCAATGTCAGAAGTGGCAGGAAGAATGGCAGTGAATGTAGGTGCTTATTATTTAGGTAAGCCTTTTGGTGGTAAAGGAAAATTATTAGGTGGTGTACCAGGTGTGAAGCCAGCAGAGGTTTTGGTGATTGGTGGTGGTATTGTGGGAACACAAGCTGCTAAGATGGCTGCAGGATTAGGAGCGCATGTAACGATTATGGATACGAACTTAGCAAGACTAAGGTATTTATCGGATGTAATGCCTGCAAACGTAGTAACACAATATTCTACTTTATTAGCCATCAAAGAAAAATTACCTACAGTAGACTTATTAATAGGTGCTGTTTTATTACATGGTGCAAAAGCGCCACACTTAGTAAAGCAAGCTGATTTAAAATTAATGGAAGCAGGATCTGTGATTGTAGACGTAGCGGTGGATCAAGGTGGATGTATTGAAACTTGTAAGCCAACTACACACGAAAATCCAGTGTTCACAATTGATAATATCACACACTATTGCGTAGCGAATATGCCAGGTGCTGTGCCTCAAACTAGTACACGCGCATTAACACAAGCAACTTTACCTTATGCGCTTGCGATTGCAAACAAAGGATGGGAAATTGCATGTGCCGAGAATCAAGCATTGGCAAAAGGATTAAATATTAGAGCTGGAAAGATTTTACACAAGGGTGTATCTGAAGCGTTTAATGGATAAGAAAATTTGAAATGCTTTCAAAAAAAATACCCTCGCAAATTGCGAGGGTATTTTTATATCAATCTGTTTTTTAAATACAAGTACTATTTCCAAACTGTCCAACCTTTCCACCATGTTTGGTTTGTTCCAGATGTAGCAACTGCGCCTCTAAATGTTGCGGTCTTATCAAAGAAAGCGTTTTGTAATTTAGCATCTGTGAAAGAACCATTTGATCTGTAGTCTAAATGCAAGCCAATTCCTAAGCTTCCTAATGTAGAAGCAATATTTGCTGTACTTGTATTAGGATTTGCAAATGGTGTAAAATCTGGATTTAAATAATTGAATGGCTGAATTAATTTTAATACATCTGAAGAAGCTGTAGTTAAAATTGTATTACCAAATGCTGGAGTTGAAAACCACGCAGTTAAACCTGCAATACCATCAGCATTAGAAGCATAAGTAGCTGATGATCCTGTAGAACGCACGTAATCAATGTTTACTGTGTTACCTGCTAAAGTCGTATTCTTGATTCTAATTGTACTATCAGTTACATTTCTATCAACTGGAACGCCTGATGAAGCGTCAAATTGAAATCCTCTATTCCATCCTGCAAAGATTGAATTCATAATAGAAATACCAGTGTTTCTTCTGATATGTGCACCAGCTCTGTATAAGCTATTACCTTTACCAAACACTGGATCAATTCTTGGTCCAATTGCTGTAATATTTGAAAATACTGCAGATGTTTGAAAAGTTGTAGCTGTACCACCACTATTATTATCTGATTCAAATGCTTCTGAAGTAGAGATATCAGCAATTACTGAATCTCTTAAAATGATACCAAATTGAACGTTACCATTGTAACCGTTGTCAGTATCAAAATCATCATCTTGTGTCTTATATGCAATTAAATACTTACAGTTTACTGTACCACCGAACCACTCAAATGCATCATCCTTAGCATAAGTTACTTGAACATGGCTAATAGTTGTACCACGACCAACAGCAGCCATTGTTAAACTATTCAATTCATTATCTGGTTGGTATGCATAACCAGCATACTCAATTCTTACATATTGTAATACACCAGAATTATCGTCATCATTTCCTGTAGGGAAAGCTGCATCACCAGAACCAGCTAAACCTAAACCTAAATCTGCATCATTCACACCGCCTTCTACTGAAGTTAATCCAGCTACAGCAGTTCCTTTCCAAGTAAGTGTTGTGTTCACTCTAGCTGTACCTAACAACACTACGCCACCCCAGTCTCCTGATGCAGGATTTTGTGCTGCAGAAGTAAATACAACTGGTTTTTCAGCAGTACCTCTAGCAATAATTTTAGCACCACGAGTGATCACTAAAGCAGCTACGTCTGCACCAGATGATTTACCCATTACTTTTGCACCTTCTTGAATTGTCAAAGTAACGCCCTTCATAACATAAACGATACCAGAAAGGTAGTTTACATCCTTCGCAAATAAAGTTGTGTCTTTTGTAATTTTCCCAGATAAAGTAACGGTATTAGATACCACACCTACTGGAGCTACTTCCTTCGTAACTACGAAGATTTCTTTTTCGCCGTCTGTTTCGATCTTTCTACAACCAGTGATGGCTAAAAAAGCGAGAGATAAAATAAATAATTGTTTCATTGTTGTTGTATTTAAAAAAAGTGTTTAATTGTTTATTATAATGAGTAGTTAAGTGTTACGCCAAAAGTGGTACCAAATTTTCTTGAGAATCTAATTGCATCAGCACTTTTGGTATAATCCGTATTGCTAGTATTATTTTGGTAGAAAATTTGTCTTTGATTTAAGATATCTGAAATAGTGAATCTAATTTCTGCTTTGTTTTCTGCAAACTTTTTACTGATCTGAAAATCCACTAATGCTCTTGGATTTTCAAATACATCTGGAGTAGCAGCACCCGCTTGAAGATCACCTACTAAATAAATTCTTTTACCAACTTGGTTAAACAATACTGTCATATTGAATCCTTTTTCAACTACATCATATAGTAAACCAGTATTGATCAAATAAGGAGATTGTCCTTGAAGAGGTCTGTCTACATTTAAAGCAGCATCTTTGGTTTTTGAATTGATATATGAACCATTTGCTTGTAAAGTAAATCTAGTTGTTAGTTTTTTACGACCTTCTACTTCGAAACCAAATGCTGTTGCCTTGGAAACGTTTTGGAATGAAAATAAGCTTGCTCCACCAGAGCCTTCATTAAAAATACTCTCAATTGGATTTTCAAAACTCTTATAGAAAACACCAACTGTAAACAACTCGCCAGCGCTAGGATATAATTCATACCTTAAATCGGTATTGGTTATTTTAGTACGCTTTAAAGATGGATTACCAGCAACTGATGCGTTTAATTCAAAATCATAAATATTCAAAGCAGATAATTCTCTTAATTCTGGACGAATCACAGTCTGAGAACCAGTTAATCTTAAGTTCGCTTTTTGAGTTAATTTAAGTGTAGCATTTACACCTGGTAAGAAATCAGTCACTTTTGAATAAGTGTGTCTAGGATCCCACTTCTTCACCGAACCCACTAATTGATCAAAATCTTCTACTCTTAATCCCCAAACGACTCTTAAACCATCCGATAATTTATTATCAAATTGAACATAACCAGCATTTAAAATGGTGTTGGCCATGTATCGGAAGTTTCTATTTTTAATTGCGTCGAAAGCAAATTTGTCATCAGATCCATTACCATAGTTTTGAGGTACAAAAGCAGAAGCAGGATCTAGTAGTCTTAAAGCAGCATTATCTCTTGGTAAGTATACTGCAAACAATTGTGCATCATACATACGATCTTTAATTTGCAACATATAACCAGCTTTAATGGTTTGTTGCTTTAATTTTAAAGTCAAATCACCGCCACCTGTATAAATATAATCGGATAATGTTTGGAATACACGACTACCAGATTGTTGTGATAAAGTATTAGAAATATTCATTACAAAAGGATCTACTCCATTTGCGCTCTTTGTATATAAAAGTCTTCTTTGATCAGGTGTGTAAGCATCTAAGATATTAAATGCACCATACCAATTGAACTTTAACTTTTGAGATATACTATGTTCACCATTTAATTGATTGGTAAAAAATACATTTTGACCAAAAACAAACTCATTACCCTTTACAAGGTCTTGTCTACTATAATCTGTACCCGTTCTTGAATTGAATGAATTCGCAGTTTTTACATTGATGATAGCTTTATAACTAATCTTATTCAATGGATTTAAAAAGATGGATAATCCAGCAATTGCACCCAAATTAATATCTTCTATATATTTTTTATCATTCAACTTAGTGACAGGAAAGAAACTTCCATCTGCAAAACCATTTTGATTATTGGAATTATCTAGAAGACGGAATGAATTGGCATAGTTTACGCCAATAATACCGCCAATCTTTTTACCCAAAAACGTTCCAGAAAATCCTCCGTTCATTTGTAAACTCGTGTTTGGTTTTGCGGTAGTCATTACTGGTGCCCAGTTATTGGACATTTGTTTTCCAATTCCAATTTTGGATGCAGCGCTTGATGTATCAAAATTAGATTTGGTAGAATAACCTGAAGGCAATGATCTTGTGCCATCATCAATACCTAACCAGTCTGTCTTTCCGCCTACATCTTTTAGGAAATCTTTACCAGTAACTTGAGAATTCGCACTAGTTCCTATTTGTATATTAAAGAAGTTTTTGGTTGGGATGTCTTTGGTATTCACTTGAATTAAACCTCCTGCCCACTCACCTGGTAATTCTGGAACGAATGCTTTATTGATAATAATGTTGTCAATAATTTGAGAAGGGAATATATCGAATGAGAAAGTTTTTCTATCTGGCTCTGTACTTGTTAATAAGATACCATTCAACATGGCTTGGTTATAACGATCTGCCAAACCTCTTACAATAATGTATTTACCTTCTTGAATAGATGCTCCTGGAGTTCTTTTTAAGATCTCGGCAGTGTTTCTATCTGGACTTCTTCTGATTGATTCTGCAGAGATGACAGATGCAACTGTATTGGTATTTCTTTGAAAAGCAATCAATGCATTATCTGTAGCGCCTTTATTGGTAGATCTAGTAGCAGAAACCACTACATCTGTTAAATTTTTTCCAGACTCATCTAATAATACATCTAATACAATTTCTTCGTTAGCAGTTGTAGCGCCTGTAACATCGATTGATTTTGCTTTGTACCCTACATAAGATAAATCTAATGTGTAAGCTTTATTGATATCTATATTGAAACTGAATCTACCTTCAATATCTGTTTTTGAAACTTGGCTCTTATCCGATTTTAAAGTTAGTGTAACCCCAACTAAAACATCATTTTTTACGTTTGTAACCTTACCTGTCAATTTTGCTTTTTGCGCTTGAACCGAAATAGCTGCAACGAAACAAATTATAAATAGTAGTATCCTTTTCACGATATGATTTTATTTGTATGGCAAATATCAAATACTCATGTTACCGAATTGTTAAGCCAATATGAACTTAATATTAACTAATAGGGGCAAGCATAAAAAAAGGAGCGTTTTTAACGCTCCTTTTTAAAAATATTACACAATTAATTGTTAATCAAGATGATACACATTATGTAGGTCTTTAGTACATGTAAAATTAACCCCTAAGTCATTGATCAATCCGTCGTGGATATCATATACCCAACCATGTAAGTGCAATGGTTGATTTTTTTTCCATGCATTTTGAACAATGGATGTTTTACCTAAATCGTGCACCTGTTCCTGCACGTTCACTTCTACAAACCTTCTAGCTCTTAAAGTTTCATCTTCAATAGCGTCTAATTCTTTATGGTGATAGCGATATACATCTTTAATATGTCTTAACCAATTGTCAATTAAGCCAAATTGCTGGTTCTTCATCGCAGCCATTACACCTCCACAACCATAATGCCCACAAACAATGATATGCTTTACTTTAAGTACTTCAACTGCATAAGATAAGACACTGAGCATATTCATATCACTGTGTACTATCATATTGGCAATATTACGGTGTACAAACATTTCACCTGGTTCAGTGCCCGTGATAGATTCTGCAGGCACCCTGCTGTCTGAACAACCAATCCATAAATACTCAGGGGCTTGGCCTTTGGATAGATTTTCAAAAAAACTAGGGTCTAATTGTAATTGTTCCGCTACCCATGTTTTATTATTTTCAATTAATCTTTGGTATGATTTTTCCATGTCTTATAATTTTTTTTTAATTTAAATAAACCCATTTTTAAAATTCTTTGAATCGATATCAAAA
>JBILIU010000066.1:0-7199 GCA_044368905.1 Sediminibacterium sp.
TTTAATGCAGGCACATCTGCTGCTACATTCGGCACAGCAACCATATAAGATGCATCTTCAACTAATTTTCCTGCATTTCTATGATCAGGATGATAATCGTTAGGACGTAAGCCTAGAACCACATCTGCATTCCATTTTCTGATTTCACGAATCACTTGCATTCTAACATTCAAGTCTGGCAATAATTCACCATCATGGTTGTTTAATACAACATATTCATCGATACCATATTTTTTCGCAGCACGTTGTGCTTCTTCTCTTCTTCTTTGTCCTAAAACGCCACCACCTTCTGCATAATGTCCTGCATCACCATTTGTTAATGCAACAAATTTTACTGCAACACCCATTTTAGCTAAAAGCGCAGCTGTTCCACCCATTTTAGAATCTGCGTCATCAGGATGCGCGAATACAGCTACAACTCTAATTCTTTTATCTTCTTTTGTTTGAGCACTTGAATTTAAATTAAAGGCAAAAACAAATACTACAAGAGCGATCAATACTTTTTTCATTTTTAATATTTTTTTGAGTGAATTAATAACCAGGATTTTGAACCAATTTCCCATTTGATACGTCAATTTCTTTTTGTGGAATCGCAAATAATAGTCGAATATCTGCTTCAGGAACAGCTAATTGCTTTGCCATCGTAGCTTTAGCAACACCAAATCTTAATAGATCCTGCCAACGATGATTTTCTAAGGCAAACTCTATTCTGCGCTCGTCTAATAATTTCTGTGCAAAAGTACCAGCAGTAGTCGAACTGATTGCAGGTAAGCCAGCTCTTGTTCTTACTTGATTGATATATGCATAAGCTTGCGTAGTCTCCCCTAAAGCTTCTGCTAACATTAACAATACATCTGCATACCTAGAAACATACCAATTATTATCACCATCAAATGTGGTGGTTTGAGTAGAAATGTATTTTAAAGAATAAGTGGTATCTGGTATTTTGTTATTTCTATATATAGATTTAGCATAGCGTAAATCACCTGTTTTATAAGCAGCCAATAAATCTGGAGTCATATTCATTGGAGCATTACCACCACCAACACCACCAGCTCTTCCAATGATAGAAGCAAAATATTCAAAATAGCCACTTCCTTCTCCTTGACCACCTGTTTTAAATTGAATTTCAAAAATAGATTCTGGGCCGTTTTCGTTGGCTGCACCCCATAATTTTGCGTAATCAGTTACTAAACTATAATTCTTAGAATCGACTACTTTATTTAAGGCTACAATAGCTGAAGCTTTATCTCCATTGGTTAAATAAACTTTACCTAGTAATGCATTCACTGCACCACTTGTTACACGGCCGATATCAGCACCAGTATATTTAGCAGGTAACAAAGGTTCTGCCGCAACTAAATCTGTAATCACTTGTTTGTAAATATCTGATGCAGGATACTGCTTCAGATCAACATCTGCAGGAGATGCCACATCAGTTAACTGTAAAGGTACATTGCCAAATATAATGGCTAAATTATAATACAATAATGATCTTATATATAGTGCTTCCCCTTTGTATCTTTTCTTTAATGCATCAGATACTGCAGATGCATCAATTTTATCTAGAATGATATTACAACGAGCTATCCCTCTGTAAGAATCAGACCAAGCAGATGACAACTCATTCGCTGTTGTGATTTCTTTAAAGAGCTCAACCTCACAAAGTGATTGCGCGATACCATTACAACCTCCGCCATTCAATGTATTATCTGATCTCATTTCATTCAACAATAGATATGTTTTACCATATGTACCATTTAATTGAAGCGCATCATATACACCATTGATTGCAACAGCAAAATCAGCCTCTGTTTTATATGCGGATTGGATATTTCTTTCAGAAATAGGCGTTAGTTCAGTAAATTCTTTGCTACATGATGAATGTACAAGAATTAATAAGGCGTATAATATATATTTTTTCATATTCGTTTATTTATTCTTTTAATTAAAATGTAATGTTAAATCCAACTAAAAAAGTTCTAGAGATAGGATATGCTCCATAATCTTCTCCAGGAACAAGATTGTTCGTTGCTTGTTGTTGTACTTCTGGATTAAAACCTAAATAGTTAGACCATATGAATAAATTGGTACCAGTTACATATACTCTCGCTTTTTTAGAAAGTCCTTTAACCGGAAATTCATATCCAAGAGTTACATTTCTTAATCTAACATAAGATCCGTCTTCCACCTGGAAAGAGGATGGTCTCATATTAAAACCGTGCAGTCCAGAGTTACTATCTCCTCTTGGAATTTTACCATTACCTGGTTGTTCAGCAGAAACCCATCTGTCTTTATATGCAGCATAAGAGTTGAAATTAGCTTCACCATTGAAAAGGTGTCTTTGGGTCAAATTCAGAATTTCTCTACCCTCTACGCCTTGAACGAAGATGCTTAAATCAAAATTGGCATATCTAAATTTATTCGTGATACCATAAGTAAAATCAGGCATGTAGTTACCAAGAGTTGTTCTATCTAATTGCGTAATTTGACCATCCCCATTTACGTCTTTGAATTGTAAGTCACCAGGTCTTGCACCTCCTGCTCCAACTAATAAATCTTTTGGTGCAGCTTTAATTTGATCCATTGTTTGATAGACTCCAACCACTTGATAGCCATAGTAGCTTCCTACTGGATCACCAATTCTTGTGATATGTCTAATATCGCCAGCACTACCCACACTCAAAATAGGATCACCAGTTGGTCCAAGTTTTAACACTTTGTTTCTGTTCGCACTGATATTAAAATCTGTTGACCACTGAAACTTACCTACTGTATTTCTTGTATTCAAAGTAAACTCAACCCCTTTGTTTTCAACCTCACCAACATTCGTTAATGCAGTTGTAAAACCAGCAGAGGAAGCAATATTTACATTCAACAATAAATCTGATGTAACACTATTATAGTAATCAAATCCACCATAAATACGATCATTGAATAAACCAAAGTCCAAACCAATATCTAATTGCTTTTTAGACTCCCAGCTTAATTGATCATTATTTAAAGTTGATCTACCAATACCATTCACCAAAGCATTACCAAATACATAATTTGCATTGTTTAATAAACCAATAGAACCGTAGTTTGGAATCTGGAAGTTACCAGTGAAACCATAACTTGCTCTAAGTTTTAATTCATTGATAGATTCAATATTTGACATAAATGATTCTTGGTCAATTCTCCAACCTGCAGAAATAGATGGGAATACCCCAGTTTGATTACCAGTACCAAATCTTGATGACTTGTCCGATCTTATTAACGCAGATAATAAATATCTATCCTTATATGAATAGTTCGCTCTTGCTAAAGCAGAAACTAAAGTCCATTGTTCTTTCACAGCAGATCCTCCAGTTACAATACCACCACTAATTGTTTTTACTTGGTCATCTGGAAAACTATTTGCTTGGATAAATTGCAAGTCGTTGTTTTGTTTTTGAGCAGTATAACCTCCAAGTAATGTCAATGTATGATCATTCAATGTTTTAGAATAATCTAAAGTATTTTCCCAAATCCAATTTAAACCTTGAGATGTACTAGATTTTGCAAATGGATCAGGTCTTGTTGCGCCTCTATACAATAAACTAACTCCTTTATAATAAGACTGCTGATAATTATCAAGATCAATACCGATATAAGTCTTGAATGATAGATCAGGTAGGATATTGTACTTAAGATAACTATTACCAAATATTCTAAGATTACGAATATTCTCTTTAATTGCTTGCATTGTTGCCAATGGATTATTCGCAGTAGTCATGTAAGCCCCCAATTGATTCTGGTTATCAGACTGATTGATACTTCCATCTGGCAAGTAAGGCTTAATCACTGGAGAGTGAACCATTGCATCATAAATAATCCCTGGAGGTAAAGCAAAATAAGGTCCATTCGCTGGTAAACGATTGTTGTCTGTAAAAGCAATATTTACACTAGAACCAATTTGTAACTTTGATGAAACATCATCAACTACATTTGCTCTAAATGTATAACGATCAAATTTAGAACCTTTAATTGTACCCTCTTCTGTATAGTATCCAGCTGAAGTATAATAGGTCATATTGTCTTTCCCGCCACTTACAGATAAATTATAATTTGAAACCATACCTCTTGAAAGGACTAATCCTAACCAATCCGTATTCGTACCATCCCAATTGATATATTTTTCTGGGATTAAGAAATTCGCCTGTGTACCTCTACCAGCATTTGTATTTGGATTATAAAGCGCATTGTATGTTTTACTTGCAGGATTGGTAGGATCGTTGGTTTGTAAATAGTTATTGTTTCTGGTTTCTTTTGTATACTGGATTAATTCTTCTGAGTTCATTAGCTCTGGCAAGTTCATTGCTTCATTGACACCTGTATAAGCATTGAATGAAACTTGTTTTCTATTTTTTAATCCTTTTTTAGTCGTTACCATGATTACACCATTCGAACCTCTTGATCCATAGATACCAGCTGCAGAAGCATCTTTTAATACTTCGATAGATTGTATATCATTAGGATTGATTGTTGTGAATGGGTTAATTTTTGGAACCGTATACGCCTCTGTTCTTTGTCCAATATTTTGTTGTAAACCTGAATTGCTTGAAATAGGTAAACCATCAATTACATATAAAGGATCATTTCCAGCAGAGATAGATGCAGAACCTCTAATTCTGATCACTGGTGCCGAACCTGGTTCTCCAGATGGAACAGAAACTTCTAAACCAGCTACTCTACCTTGAATGGCATTTTCAAAACTACTTACCGCAATCTCCTTAAGTTGAGATTCGTTAATACTAGCAATGGCACCTGTAATTTCTTTTCTTTTTTGTTTACCATAACCTACCACTACTACTTCATCTAAGGCCTTTAAATTCGATTTTAATGCCACGTTTAAATCACTAGACTTGCTTGCAATTACCTCTTTATCTGAATAACCAACATAGCTAAAAACTAAGGTATTGTTGACTGATGCCAACTTGATTTGATACCTACCATTGTCATCTGTGATTGTTTTAAGCGTGCTGCCCTTCACGGTCACACTCACTCCTTTAAGTGCTTCGCCATCTTCAGCAGCCCTAACAACACCTGTAATTAAAGTGTCAGCTATAGCATAAGAAGCGACTGAAAAATTATCACTCGTTTTATTAGAGATAACAATATTTTTATCATCTATTAATTTCCATGTAACTGGGAGGCCATCTAGTATTTTATTTAAGATAACTTCCACATAAGCATCTTTGAACTGCGCTGTTACTTCTTTGTTTGCAGGCAATACATCGTTGCTATAAAAAAAGCGATAGGATGACTGTTTTTCGATCATTTTAAAAACAGTATGTATATCAGATCTTTCTGAATTCAACGAAATCTTTTGCTGTGCAAAATTTTTCGCAGAAAGCTGAATAGAAATGATAATTAATAAAAATCCAATTTTAATCCCTCTTCCAAGAGAGGAAAGAAATTTTGTAATTGGAAAAGATTCTTTTTTTTCCATAGTTTTTCTTTTATTGGTTATTGTTAAGCTAATTGGGTCCATTTTAAAAAAATTTAATATTGTCAATCTTGTAATCAAACCAGCAACTCCTATGAATTACTTCCTCTTTATTCAATTACAATATTTTTATCATCTATTTTATAGTTAATATTTTTAGAATACTTGATTAATTGAAATACTTTTTCTAAACCAACATTTTCAAATACACCCGTGTACCTGTATTTTTTTACTTTTTCTTCTTTAAATGTAATGTTTATTGCATATTTCCTTTCTAATTCAATGGCAATTTTATCGAGTGGCTGATTCACAAAAACCATTTTGTCATTCAACCAAGATGTTTCTGCAACTAAACTGTCATGTCTCAAATAAGTGATTGAAGTCAGAACAACTTTATTATCAATACTACTTTTTACCTTTGTTGCAGCAGCTAATTCATCCTGCTCTTTAGCAATAATTAATTTTTCGGTTGGTTTTAATGTAATAATATCTTCAGGTCTTGAATCTAGGGACACTTCGATCTTACCTTTAATTAAGGAGGTCTCTAGCTCTTTGTCTTGGGGATAATTGCGTACATTAAAAGAAGTACCAAGCACTTTAATATTAATCTTCCCTGTGTGAATTATAAATGGTCTTGAGCTATCATGCGCTACATCAAAATAGGCTTCCCCAAAAAGGGTCACTTCTCTATTCTTACCTGCAGTAAAGTTTAAATAAGTTAATCTACTATCCGTATTTAAACGAACGATGGTGCCATCTGGTAGTTTAATGGAAGACTTTGAGCCTCTTTTAGTCACTACTTCGTTTACAAAAGCGTTATTAGTTTGCTTGATCACACTTTTATCCAAGCGCAGTGAGTAGTTGATAAAGAAGATTGTAAATATACCAGCTGCAATGCCAATAAATGCAAGTTTTCTTTTTGTGAAACCAGTTGGTTTTTCTACCTCAGGCTCAAAATTTTGATCATTTGCCGAATCAAACATGCCTGCTAATTGCATTTTAACATAATGAGAAGCATATGCCTGATCTGCTTTAGATGCAGCATCCTTCTCACAGTAGACAGGCTCAATCATTTGGTCATATAAGAACTGCAAAGAAGGGTTGATTTTCAACATAGTAGAAATCTCTGCCAACTGCGATTCAGTAGCATCACCAGAAAGCTTTAAGCTTAACAAGTCAAAAAAGTATTGTTCGGTTTGTTTATTCATTATGATACTATACTAAGACTGAATTATCGGGCCTTGCCGTGAAGACAAATCCACTTATTTATACTATTTATAAATTATCTGCTATTTTAAAAATTGCTGCAGGTCCATTCTGATCTTTCTTAGGGCAATCCTCATATGTGTTTCAATGGTATTTTGAGAGATTTCGAGGACTTTTGAGACCTCTTTATAGCTAAGCCCCTCCTCCTTGATTAACCTAAAGACCATTTGACACTTCAAAGGCAAGGAAGCAATTACTTTATTCACCCTTAAGGTCACTTCGGAAAAAATATAAAGTTGCTCTGGGTTGTCCCCGGTACATGCGCTAATATCTTCATTATCAATAGATTCACTAAGAGATTGTTGGTGTTTTTTAGAAGCTAAATAAGTAAAACAGGCATTTTTAACCGAAGTGATGAGG
Source organism: Sediminibacterium sp. (assembly GCA_044368905.1). Classification (GTDB taxonomy): domain Bacteria; phylum Bacteroidota; class Bacteroidia; order Chitinophagales; family Chitinophagaceae; genus Sediminibacterium. The sequence goes on from JBILIU010000066.1 coordinate 7,097, forward strand.
AATAATTTCAAATGCTGAATTTGAGAAAGCTTGTTGCCCATCTCCCAAACTTTCAACAACATGTCCGAAACTATTTCTTCACTAACAGACCTATCCTGCAGAA
>JBILIU010000060.1:0-7720 GCA_044368905.1 Sediminibacterium sp.
GCATTTTTAACCGAAGTGATGAGGAATAATTTCAAATGCTGAATTTGAGAAAGCTTGTTGCCCATCTCCCAAACTTTCAACAACATGTCCGAAACTATTTCTTCACTAACAGACCTATCCTGCAGAATATTAAATGAAAATCGATACAATATTGGGTGAAAATATAAAAATAGGCGCTTATAGGACTGCTCGTCCCTATAATAAGCGACTTTGCTTTGGTGATAGAGTAATTCTTGTGAGGATAGTTTCAAAATACTTTTAATTTAAATTAAACGCCTACAACTTTCTTAAAGACCTCCATATCGATGGACTTTTCATGTTTGGAAATAACTACCGTAGCCACAGCATTGCCAATAAAATTGGTGACGGACCTTGCTTCACTCATAAAACGGTCTACTCCAATGAGTAGGGCAAGTCCTTCCAGAGGGATCACTTTAATCGCAGCTAAAGTAGAAGCTAAAACAATAAACCCACTTCCAGTCACACCAGCAGCGCCTTTACTTGTAATGAGTAAAATTCCAAAAATGGTTAATTGTTGTGAAATAGAAAATTCAACATCAAATACTTGAGCTAAAAATATAATGGCCATACTTAAATAAATAGAAGTACCATCTAAGTTAAAACTATATCCTGTTGGAATAATTAATCCTACAACAGATTTTTCGCATCCTGCTTGTTCTAATTTTTCCATCACAGAAGGCAAAACCGCTTCACTACTACTTGCACCTATGACAATAAAAATTTCTTCTTTCAGGTATTTTAATAATTTGATTAAACTAAAACCATAGTAGCGCATGATACCATTTAGAATCAAAAATATAAAAATTAAAACCGTGATATAAAAAGTGAGCATGAACTTTCCTAAGATCAATAAACTTCCTATGCCAAATTTTCCCATGGTGTACGCCATGCCGCCAAAAGCGCCTATGGGACTCAGTTTCATGACAATATGTAAAATATTAAATAAGGCTTTATTGATGACGCCAAATGTATTGATAATGCCTTCATTGCCTTTCTTAATCATCATTAAGCCAATAGCGAAAAAAATACTGAAGAATAAAATCTGAATGATATCTCCTTTAGCAAATGCACCAATGATGTTATCAGGAACGATATGTGTAAAAAAGTCTACCCAATTCATTTCTTTGCCTTGATCTACATAGGCAGCTACTTTTTCTTTATTCGTGTTTGCTAACACAACGCCCTTTCCTGGCTTAACAAAAGTGCCCACCACTAACCCAATCAATAAAGCAATGGTAGATACTATTTCGAAGTAAAGTATCCCTTTACCTCCAACCCTGCCAACTTTCTTCATGTTGCCAGCTCCTGTGATCCCTAAAACAACTGTGAAAAAGATAATGGGTGCAATGACCATTTTTATTAAGCTAATAAAAACATCACTTATTATTTTACCTGTTTGAAAAAATCCAGGAAATAAAAGGCCAACAACGATGCCTAAAATAATGCCTATTAAAACCTGTACATATAATATCTTCAAGTATTTCATGTATTAAACTTACAAGTAAAAAGTTCAAAAAAAGAAATAAAAGTGATAAATGATCATCTGGGGGGATTACTTCTTTATAGAAAGTGCATAAAAAAGGGTCATCTAGTTCACGGCAAAAAAATAGTTACTATGCTTTTGCCTTAAATCCTAATTTAGCAGGCGTAATGGGCAAATCCCTTACTCTTTTCCCAGTAGCATTGTACACCGCGTTGGTGACAGCGGCTGCAAAACCAATCAATGCAATTTCACCAATGCCTTTTGCACCAATCGAATTCATATTGACATCTGGCTTGTTCACAAACCAAACATCAGTTGGCGGAATTTGAGAATGCAATGGCACATGGTAGGCGCCAAAACTTGCGTTGATAATTTGACCAGAAACATGGTCCATTTCCAATTGCTCTGTCAAAGCCATCCCAATACCACCAACTACGCCACCAATCATTTGGCTTCTTGCAGTTTTAGGACTAATAATTTTTCCAGCATCTCCTGTGGTCACTACTTGTAAAATTTTAATGGTACCATCTTTAGGGTTCACCGCCAATTTTACATAATGCGAAGAGAAAGAATTGCTTGTAAACTTTAATTGCTCCGCAGTTTTACCTGTTGATGCAATCATCAAATCAATTTGTTTATCAGGGCTTAGTTGTAATAAATCTACAATAGTGATTTTGATACTTGGATCAGCAATCGCAAGTACCATTTCATTTTTAACTTCTAGGGCTTCAGATTTTAAACTAGCAAAAGCAGGAACTAGTTGAATGGCAAGGTTTTTTAAATTTTGTTTTAAAGTCGTGCAAGCCAAGTCCACTGCAGATCCTACGGTAGAGGTGGTGCCTGATCCTCCTTGTGAAGGGCCTGGAGGCAAATCAGAATCACCTAATTTAAATTTAATTTTTTCAATTGGCATCTGCATTGCAGCAGCGGCTATGATTGTCATAGAGGTGGTGGTACCTGGACCCATATCACTCACGGCGCATTCTAAAGTCAATTTACCATCCTTATTTAACAATGCGCGCACAGAGGCACTTCCTTTACCCGCCCCAAATACGCCATTCGCCATACCATAACCAATCAACCAACCATTTTCTTTTAATGTACCAGGGGTTGTAGGACGATTTTTCCAGCCTATTTTTTCTTTGCCATATGCATAACAATCTTTGAGATTGTTATCAGAGAATGGTAATTTATTTTCAGGATTTATACTGGTAAAGTTTTTTAACCTTAAGTCTATAGGATCCATTTTTAATTGATAAGATAATTCATCTATTGCAGACTCTAAGCCATAAGAGCCAGTTGCTTCACCAGGACCGCGCATCCAAACAGGTGTACTCATATCCAGTGGTAGCATACTGTATTTTGTATCTACGTTCTCACAAGCATATAAAAATTTAGAGACGTTTACAATCCCTTCTCTAAAATCTTCGTAACGAGAAGTGCCACTAATAGCTTCGTGTGTGATGCCAATAAAACGACCAGAAGCATCTGCACCAATGCCAATTTTTTGCCAAGACTCCGGACGATAACCCACTAATGAAAACATTTGAGGACGCGTAAGTACAATTTTCACTGGGCGATTTAATTTTTTTGCAGCAATCACAGCAGCAGGCACATTGGCCCAACTTCTTAAACCACTTCCAAATCCGCCACCCACATTTTCTGCTATCACTCTTACGTTTTTATCTTGTAAACCAAAAGTGCGCGCGATGGTTGTTTGAGTACTCTTAGGTCCTTGTGTTTTATCGTATAATGTTACTTTATCTTCTCCTTCCCAAAATGCAATGGTAGCATGCATTTCCATTGGCAGATGTACTTCGGCAGGTATCGCATATTCTGCTTCAATAAAAACAGGTGCTGTTTTAAATGCATTTTCTGTGCCTCTTTTATAGGCTACTGTTCCTTTTAATTTTGAAGCATCTTTTCTTGCTAGTTCAAAATTTGTTTCAAAAGCCTGTGACTCATATTCTGCGCGTACTAAACGAATAGCAGCATTTGCATTTTCTAAACTATCCGCCACAATCAATGCAATAGGTTGACCAAAAAAGCGCACTTGATTATCATACAATACTTTATGTCCACGCCATTCAAATACATTTTTAGGACGCTCAGCTGCATTGGTTAAATAACCAGGCACTGTAGGACAGTTCGCATAATAAATCACATCTAACACACCAGATGCTGCCAAAGCTTTTGCAGTATCTATATTTTTAATAGTGCCTTTTGCAATACTACTTGTTACGAATACCCCATATGCCATATTCGGCAAATTGTACTCTGCAGTGTATTTTGCTTTACCTGTTACTTTATCTGCACCATCTACGCGTTCGTCTTCAAAATTAATTTTAAAACTATTTGCGTTGTGCTTATGTAAATGAATATTGTTCATAAAAGAAAATTAAAGGATTAAATTTTAGCGCCAGATTTTGCGACTTCAACAATTGCATCCACAATATTTTGATAGGCGCCGCATCTGCAAATATTGGTATCCATATACGCTTGGATACTTGCTCTACTTGTTGCTTTTCCTTCTCTTACGCAAGTCACTGCAGACATGATTTGTCCGGAAGTACAATAGCCACACTGAAACGCATCATTTTTTAAAAACGCAGCCTGCATTGGATGCAACTGATCCCCTTTCGCGAGTCCTTCTATAGTGGTGATTTGATTGTTCTGATGATTCAATGCCAATTGAGTACATGATTTTAAACGCTTCCCATTTACATGAATGGTACAAGCGCCGCATTGCCCCATCTCACAACCTTTTTTAGTGCCCGTATACCCAATTTGTTCTCTTAATAAATTGAGCATAGTTGTTCTTGCATCAATTTCTAACGCAACAGGTTTGCCGTTTAGGATAAACTTTAATTTTTCTTTTGCAATAGGCAACGGCACAATTGCATCAGCAGCAAAAGTCTTCACTAAAATAGAAGGGGTAAAATAAAGTGCTGCAACAGCGGCTGATTTTTTAAAAAAGCCCCTTCTTGCACCATCAAATTGACAAGGATTCATATACATCGATTTGATGTAATTTACCAAAAAAGACGATGAGGTCAAAAACAAATTATAGACAATGACACGCTTTAATCAGGCATTAGCTGAGCTAATTTAGCCGCAAGCTCTGCGTGTAATTTTTCACTATTACCAAGCAGACGCAATACAAACTTACCATTTTGATCAATCAAGAACTTAGTAGGATAGCCATTGATGTCATATTCCTTTACAATATCCTTTATTGCTGGATCGTACAGGATCTGTGGCCAAGTAAGCCCGTCTTCCTTAACAGCTTTACGCCAAGCGATGTCTTGCTTTTTTTTGTCTCGATTACTATTCGCAATCTCATTAGATATACCAATGATTTCAAAACCTTTTGATTTGTATTGATTATACAATTCCTTTAATGCTGGATGGCTAATTCTGCAAGGCACACACCAGCTACCCCAGAAATCAATTAATACCACTTTTCCCTTAAATGCATTTACATCCACCATCGTTCCATCCATCCCAATTTGGGCAAAAGGAATCACAGGCTTACCTGTTGCGGTACTTTTATTGCTTTCAATTTTTAAAATCAAAGCTTTCCCTGTATTCGAATTTTTTTGTGCTTCTGTTAATGCATAAAATTTTGTTTCAGATTCACTGATTGGCAAAATCAAGAATAAGGATTGCAATACTAATAAACTAGTAAAAGTGGCAGGATTGTCATTCAAAAATTGAATGCGCATTGCCTGATTTTTCTTTTTTAAATATTGTAATCGCTGCGTAATATCATAATTACCAATTGTATCGTTTAAATTTCTTTTTTTATTTTGCGTCTGTTGTAAAGCCCAATTTTCTTTTGCATCTTCTAAGTCTGCCGTTCGAATGCTATTGTATAATTGAACTTCGGGATGTTTACTTTCAATTGTGCCTGTAAAAATTTGTTTAGCATCCGCTTCAATCTCTATATCTGTGTTAGTCAATAAAAATGTAAGTGCAGGAGGAGCCATAACTGCTTTTCCTATTCTAAGATAGAGGCTTGTATCCATCACTTCTACCCTAACCAGTTGCGGGTCTATTGTGCTCCCCTTCCATACCACTAAATCGGTATCTATTTTAGTAAGGGTATCAATCACATATTTGCCATTTCTCTGAATATTTGCTTTAATTTGATGCTCCCCCAATCCTTTAATACGCATTGTAACTGTAAATCCGTCTTGTGCATAGGATAACACTGGCAAAAGAAAGATGATACCTATTAATAATTTTTTCATTCTATTGATTAAGCTTGTTTAGAAAAATGGTTGAGCATGTTAAATATATGATTTTATGCTTATAAAAGATGAGATAGTAAACGAAAAGACGACTATTAAAGCACTTAAATAAAATGAATTAAACTATTTTTTAGTAGTCATTTTTTGAACCGGTACCCCTGGCCTTGCATAATCATAGCGATCTACTAATTCAGTAGTATAATAGGCGTCTAAACCATTGCTACACATAGAGCCTGCTTGGTCAAGTTCTAAAAAGCCGTCTGCAGTTGGCTGGAGGGAAGGGTCTATCAACACTTGTTCTAGCTGACCAATCACTAAAAAGGTCGCATTCAATGTAATTGGTATGATCTCTTTTAAGGAAAGTAAGTATTTGATAGGACTCTCTTTCACAAAGGGCACCTTAACACCATCCAAGTACTCCTCGGTCAATCCTACTTCTGTAAACTCATTGACTTCGTCTGGGTATTTAGCACTTGTTTGATGTGCTTTTTCTAAAAATGAAGGATGGATATGGTTCACTGTGTAAAGACCATTTGCTTTGATATTCGCTAAAGTATGCGGAGCAGCAGCAATAGGACGATTGATGTAACCGATCAATGCAGGATCAGAGCCAATATGTACGATGCTGCTAAACATACCTAAATTAGGCACACCCTGCGCATTAATCGTACCAATTAAACTGGCCGATTTAAAACCAGTTAAGCTATTGATAAAATTAGCCCTATAAAACCTTTCCCAAGACTGCCATTCGGCAGGAGTGAATTGTTGCATAAATGATTAACAAGTGAAGGGCTGAAAAGGTTGAAGCAAACTTTAAATGCATTCAAATGATTGGACCAAAAAAGGGACTATATTACTTAAAAGAAAACAAATCTAAAGACTTTAAAGGTAAACCAGCCTTTGATTGCAAAATGCAATTAGTATATGGATGGGTTGGAAAAAATAAAGCCGTCATTACGGTGAGACCATCATCAGCAAATAGTTCGATAGAAGTTTTATCCAATAGAATAGACAAATTCATATCAATATATGGATTTGTAAGTCTTCGCGCTACTGCTACTGCCGCGAAACCCTCGTTAAAATTAGCAATACCTGCTTTAGTTCTATCAATAAAGTATTGCCTCTTTACGGCATCATATCCAATAATTAATTTTTCATTGAACGCATTGGACAAAATAATTTCAAAATCATTTTGCAACTTAGCGTTCGAAGTTAAATCAATTCGATTCGGGATAGGATTTTTTTCAGTAGATAAAGAAAATATTTTTTCAGTAACAAAATTTTCTTTTGACATTGTCTTTGTAAATGCGGTATTTAATTCCTTTACAGGGGAAGACGCTAAATAAAAACCATCTTCCACAAATTTTGAATCCTTGTATGAATTAATACTTGATTCATAGCTTGTATAGTATTTTATAAATTCTTGTTGTTCTATTAATCTTAATTCCCTAGGCACCGTCATGGCACTTCTCCATTTTGCTGTAGGTACTACATTCGCGTAGTTCCAATTACTCATCCATCCTATTAAAATATTTCTATCCCCAACATTTGAAAAAGTTACACCTGCATAATTATCAGGACCATAATCCATCCATTTAATATCGGTAGTATAAGGCTTGAATTCATGACCATCAAAATCTCCAACGATATATTGTGTAGCAGATCCACCATTAGGGCCACCTGGATTCATGCTCACTAATAAAACCCAGATTGTTTTTCCGAAATGATTAAAAGACAATAAGTCTGGGCATTCCCAAACACCACCATGTGCAAATAAATTTTTACCTATTTCGGACTCCTTGGTCCAGTTGATTAAATTAGGTGCACTATAAAATTCAACATGATCTGCCACCGCTAAACTCATGATCCATTTTTGTGTAGGCGCATGCCAGATCACTTTTGGATCTCTAAAGTCCTTTAAATTAGGTGTTTTAAGCACCGGGTTGCCTGCATATTTCGTCCA
>JBILIU010000061.1:0-7687 GCA_044368905.1 Sediminibacterium sp.
ATTGCATTTTATACTTCAATCAATGCTACTATTGCTCCAAGATACAGAATCAATGGATTTTATAACAGCACTACCACTGCTATCCCTATTTACTTACCAGGTGAAATCATGCTAATCAAAGCTGAAGCAATGGCAAGAACAAATAATTTAACGGGTGCATTGGCTGAGTTAAATAAAGTCATTACTAAAACTGCTGCTGCAGATTTATTCAAAGTTGGTGCTGGATTGACCGCTTCTACAGCGAGTACATCTACCGAAATTTTGGATGAGATCTACAAAAACAGATGTATCGAACTATATATGTCAGGATTGAAACTAGAAGATATGCGTCGTTTTGGAAGACCAGTTACTGAAAGAAAAAGAAACTTTTTCCCTTATCCATTTAGAGAAAGAGATGGTAATCCAAACACACCAGCAGACCCTAGTTTTTAATTAAAAAAAGAATTGAATGGATAAGTCATTTATACGTATTACAGAATCGAATTCTAACTATGATCATATTGAAAATTTCAGTACCACTGAGATTTTACAAAATATCAATGCAGAAGACAAGAAAGTGGCTTATGCGGTCGAACAAGTTATTCCAACAATTCAAACTTTGGTAGACTCAATAGTGGGAAAGTTATCGAATGGGGGACGCCTATTCTATATTGGGGCAGGAACGAGTGGCAGACTAGGTTTAGTAGATGCAAGTGAATGCCCTCCCACTTTTGGGGTGCCAAATGATTTAGTGATTGGGATCATAGCAGGAGGACACCAAGCCATGTTTCAGGCTGTCGAAAATGCCGAAGACGATATGGAACAAGCTTGGAAAGACTTATTGGATTTTAATATTAGCAATCAAGATGTTGTAATAGGTATTGCTGCAAGTGGAACAACCCCTTATGTGATTGGTGGTCTCCAAGCTTGCAGACAACATCGAATTACAACAGGTAGTATTAGCTGTAATTTAAATAGTCCAGTGTCTGTTCATGCTGACTTCCCTATCGAAGTTGTGGTGGGTCCTGAGTTTATTACTGGTAGTACGAGAATGAAAAGTGGTACCGCACAAAAGATGGTACTGAATATGATTTCAACTGCTGTCATGGTAAAACTTGGTCGTATTAAAGGCAATAAAATGGTCAATATGCAGTTAACGAATCAAAAATTATTTGATCGTGGTGTAAAAATGATCGTAGACGAATTACATTCAATTGATGTAACAAAAGCTGCTGAACTTTTAAGCTTACATGGATCTGTTAAAAAATCCATTGAAGCATTTCAGTTAAAATAAATTTAGCTTACCCCATAAGCAAAAAGCCTTCCCAATTTTGGGAGGGCTTTTTTATTTTAAAGATGTGCCTCTTGTTTGTACAGCTTGTTTAATAAATCTATAAAGGGAAACTGATCTTCCCCATGGTAATTGGCATTTTAGTCGCATGCCCACCAGCAAATAAAGGAGTTCCAGCGACTGCTTCATTGGCTAATAAAGCAAACAGGATGGCCTCCTTCGCGTCTGGGTTAAGGCCTATCATATCTGAAGAAAACAATGTAGCATCGGGTAATAAACTAGTTAAATGCCCCATCAATACCGGATTGTGCATGCCCCCTCCACTGCTATACATATTGAAATTGGTTCCAGCTGGAATACTAGATTGAATGCATTCTGCAATGGTTTCTGCAGAGAAGCGATTTAAAGTTGCCATCACATCTTCCTTAGACAAGTCTAATGTATGACTAGCTTTTTGTGCTTTGGCTAAAAATTCTAAGTTGAATAATTCTGGCCCAATGGTTTTTGGTAACGTTAAAGAAAAAAACGAATGCGCTTTTAATTCGGATAATAAAGCTGCATTAATTTTCCCGGCAGCTGCAATTGATCCGTCTTTATCATAAGCCATTGGCGCAAAATGAGTCCTAGTGTATGCATCCATTAATGTATTTCCAGTGCCGGTATCTGTTGAAAATACTTGGTCTAAACTACATCCTGCTGACAAATAAGTGAAATTGGCAATCCCCCCCATATTTAACAACAACCTATTTTCGGTTGGATGACTACATAGTAAATAATCTCCATAAACTGCCAGCGGCGCTCCCTCTCCTCCTGCTGCGATATGTTTTTGTCTAAAATCACTTAGGGTTAAAATACCTGTTGTTACAGCAATATGATCTCCATCTCCAATTTGTAAAGTCGCTGGATCATACTCAGAATGAGGATGCAAAGATTTTGGAGCATGGTAGATTGTTTGTCCATGACTAGCAATCAAGTCTACTCTTTCAGGCGCGATGTTCCATGAATCCAATGCATTTAAAACCATCTTGCCATGTTGCTTACCAACCCATGCATTGAGTAAACAAAGTGTTTCCAAGGCCACCATTTCTTTTGAAAAAATACTTAAAATCTTTTCTTTAAAATCGTTGGTATAATCAACTGTTGTAAATGCTTTTAATTCAAATTGGGTATCCTTTCCAGACCCTTTGATTGAACACAATGCAATATCTAAGCCATCCATGGAGGTGCCACTCATTAAACCAACCACCATGCGTTCTTGCTTAGCAGCGACATTCACTAAATTTTGTATATTCTGGTGCATTTTATGGATCGTTTTATCTTCCTCAAGATACTAAAGACCAAGCTTAATTCAAACTAGTTAAAAGTTTTTCACACTCTTGTAAGTCAATCATTTATACCCCCTATTCCACTTAACTTTGCTCCATAATTATTTTGTATGCTTAAAGTAGGTGTTTTTGGTGTGGGGCATTTAGGGAAATTTCATTTGAACAACTGGAAGCAGATTCCAACTGTGGAATTGGTTGGCTTTTTTGATCCCAATAATGAGGCTGCGGCCGAAGTAGAAAAAACCTATGGTATCAAAAGATTTATGGACGAGGCCGAACTAATTGCTGCTGTGGATGCCATTGATGTTGTCACGCCTACCCATTTACATTTTTCAGTTTGCGAAATGGCTATTAAGATGGGAAAACATGTTTTTGTAGAAAAACCAATGGCCAACACAATAGAAGAAGGAAAAAAAATCATGCATATGGTCAAAGAGGCCAATATTAAATTACAAGTAGGTCATGTTGAAAGATTCAATCCTGCATTTACAGCATTAAAAAACGAAACATTAAATCCATTATTTATTGAAGTGCACCGTTTAGCACAATTCAATCCAAGAGGAACTGAAGTGAGTGTAATTTTGGATTTAATGATCCATGATATTGACATCATATTAAGTATTGTAAAAAGTGATGTTAAAAATATTTCAGCAAGTGGTGTCGCAGTATTAACAGATACACCTGATATAGCCAACGTGCGCATTGAATTCAATAATGGTTGTGTTGCTAATTTAACTAGTAGCAGAATCAGTATGAAAAAAATGCGTAAAATAAGACTCTTCCAAAAGGATGCCTATATTGGGATTGACTTTTTGGAGAAAAATACAGAAATCATCAGGTTAAAATTACCAGAGGAAGCAGACGCATTTTCATTTGATATCGAAACACATCAAGGTACTAAGACCATTACTATCTCTAATCCTGTTGTGGAGGAAGGCAATGCCATTTTAAGTGAGCTGAGTAGTTTTGTAGAAGCCATTGAAAATGACGGACCAACTGTAGTGAATGAAATTGATGGCTATTTAGCAATGGAAGTGGCACATCAAATTTTAGATAAAATAAGCAAGTCCGCTTCGGTAGTGAATCAGTCCGCAGACTAATCCTTCGATACTCTTTTAGTTAAAATATATTCAGCAATGGCTAAATCCAATGGCCTTGTGATTTTGATATTTTCATATTCCCCCTCTATTAAATAAACTTCCCTGCCACTCGCTTCTAACACATTGGCTTCGTCTGTGAAGGAGGGCTGATAGGCTTGTTCAAAAGCTTTCTTTAACAAAGCTGCGTTGAAAGTTTGCGGCGTTTGTATCATCATTACATTTGCTCTGTCCACCACATGATGTTTTGTGCCGTCTGTAATCCTAATGGTATCTGTTGAGGAAACTGCTGGTATGGCAGATCCTTTTTCTCTTGCTTGTTGATAGCATCTTTGAATCAAATCTGGGGTTAACAAACAACGAACTGCATCATGCACGAATACAATAGCATCTGTGTCTGCCTGCGTCAATCCATTTTTTACAGATTGAAACCTTGTATCGCCTCCAGCAACAAATTGAAAAGGTTGATTTAATCCACTTGCTGTAATAATTGCTTGTCCTTCTTGAATATAGTCTGTTGGTAATACTATTATAAAATTTATGTCAGCAAACGCAGTCACAAATTGACCAATGGTGTGCAATAAAATAGATTTCCCTTCAATGGCTAAAAATTGTTTAGGCAATGCAGTCCCCATTCTTTGTCCAGTTCCCCCAGCTACGATAATGGCTGTTTTTTTCATGATCTATTTTAGGAGTGCGATGTAACTAATATTTTTTTTACTTCCTTTGCCAATAAGGCCTTATCAATTGGTGCTGTACCTACTAATTCGCAAACCAATCCGCCCGCTATATTCGCAATTTCTGCTGCCAATGCCATATCCTTTGAACAAGCATAAACAAGCGAAGCGACTGCAATCACCGTGTCTCCTGCTCCACTCACATCTGCGATGTTGCGGATATGTGTTGGAATTAATTGTTGCTTATTTTCTTGTGCATAAAATACCCCATGTTCAGATAATGTAATAAATGAAATACTATGATGCAATGCAGCATGTAAAGTTTGATGGACTTGTTGCATATGTGCAAGATCTATTGTTGGTACTTCAATTTTCAAACCCTCTTTTACCTCTTTTAAGTTGGGCTTAAACAAAGTGCAATTTTTATACGCTAAGAAATTCTTTTGCTTTGGATCTACTGCTGTTGGAATACCTTTTTGATTACAATAAGCAATGATAGCTTCTATGATGGCTGGCGTTAATACCCCTTTATTATAATCCTCTAAGATGATCAATGCAGGTTGCTCTTTTTCCACATATGCATAAAAATTGTCTAATAATGCCTTTGATTCTGTCTCGTTGATATCATGGGTGTTTTCATGGTCTAAACGCATCATTTGTTGATTGCGTCCCATGATCCTTACTTTATTGGTCGTCACCCTGGAGGTGCTTGAATAAATATATTGTGTATCGATACCTTCTGCTTTTAAAAGCGCATTTAAGTCGCTTCCCTCCGTGTCTTTGCCAACTACGGCAAACAATGTTGTAGGGGCACCTAAGGCCCTTAAATTCAATGCAACATTGGCTGCGCCACCTACCCTTATTTCCTTACGTTGAAGTGAAACAATTGGCACAGGTGCTTCTGGTGAAATACGGTCTACGCCACCCCACCAATAAGTATCCAACATGATATCGCCTACTACACCAATTTTGGTGTTAGCAAAACCTTCAAATAATTGATTGAATTGATTTAGATCCATCATTTACGATACCGTTTTTTGATTACGCAATGCCAAATAATACAATGGCACACCCAATAAGGTAATGATTAAACCAGGCCATGTGAAATTAGGCTTATAAATGATTAACAAGACACAAAAGCAAGTACCCATCAAAATATAAATTGCTGGTAATACTGGATAACCAAATGCTTTATAAGGACGATCTAGTTCTGGTCTTTTTTTACGAAGAATAAAGATACCTATGATGGTAAGGATATAAAAAATCACTACAATAAAAGAAACCATGTCTAATAAGTCACCATACCTTCCGCTTAAACAAAGTAATCCAGCCACAATACATTGAGCCCATAGTGCCCAAGCAGGTACTGCATTTTCATTTAATGTACCTGCTTTTTTAAAGAACAAACCATCCTTTGCCATTGTATAATAGACCCTTGCACCTGCAAGAATTAATCCGTTATTACAACCAAATGTAGAAATCATGATCATGACTGCAATTACATAAGTGCCTATATTACCAAAAATGATATTGGATGCAGCCACCGCCACACGATCTGCTGGGGCATTGGCAATTTCATTCAAAGGAAGGACGCTTAAATACATCAGGTTCGCCGAAATATAAATCACTGTCACAATTAATGTCCCTAAGAAAAGACTTAAACCAATATTGCGTTTTGGGTTTTTAATTTCTCCTGCTATAAATGTAACATTATTCCATGCATCACTACTAAAAATAGAACCTACCATCGAAGCTGCAATGGCACCTAATATAGCCACACCAAAAATGGGCGTTGTACTATTGTCAGATGCAATTGTTTTCATCTCCCAAGCATTCGCCCAATTGGCATCCCAAATACTTGCTTTAGATGCCAATAAAAAACCAAATCCGATCAACCCAAATAAGGAAGCTAATTTGGTAATGGTAAATGTAGATTGAATCATCTTTCCACCCTGTACCCCCTTGGTATTAATATAGGTGAGTAAAATAATTGTTGCAATTGATAAAATTTGCGCAGGATAAATTTTCAAAAATCCCATCTGCAATAAAATATTGGCATCTGTCATTTCTAATGAAGGGAAAAAGTAACCGGCAAATTTACTAAAAGCCACCCCCACAGCTGCAATGGTGCCTGTTTGTATTACAGCAAAAAAACTCCATCCATATAAAAATCCTAACAAAGGATTATAAGACTCTTTTAAGTAAACATATTGTCCGCCTGCTTTTGGAAACATTGCACTTAACTCGCCATAGCTTAATGCAGCAGTTAAAGTCATGAATCCTGTCAATAACCAAACTGCTACTAACCAACCTGCAGAACCAACATTTCTGGTAATATCTGCACTTACAATAAATATGCCCGATCCAATCATGCTTCCTGCAACAATCATTGTTGCATCAAATGCAGATAAACTTGGTTTAAATTCTGTATTAGTTTCTGACATTATTTTTTGTATTCAGCATTAAGTCCTTTTACTATATCAATAGTGATATCATAAGTCGTGTCTTTGTAATACATCAAGTCTGGATTACTAGAGAACACATAGGCAAATTGCTTGTCTTTATTGTATTTTAAAATAAAAGTTTCTATCTTCTTTTTTACTTCCTGTAATTTTCTGTAACTCTCCTCTTGTAGAGCTTGCGTTAATTGCTGTTCTGTATTTGCATAATTTTTTTCCAATTGTTGCAACTCTTGTTGTCTTGCTACGACTTCGCCTTGAGATAAATACTGACCATTTTTTTGAAGATCTTGGTATTTAACCGAAAACGCATTCTTAAGTGCTGTCAATTGCTTTGCATTTTCCATATCTTTTAATTGTAGCGCATCTTTCACATCTTTAAAAAAGGTATAGTTATTTTGAATAGAATCGATTTCAAAATAAGCTACTTTGGTTCCACCTGCATTTTGCATAGTTGCTTTTTTACTAGTAGTAGTTCCGCTACTAAAATGCAATACATACAAAATAACAATTGCCAAAGCTAGTACACCATTCACCACCCAGTTAGTCGACTTCATTTTAATTATAATTTATTGAATGATAGGCAGGCTGCCCTACCCTATAAAAATAGGTAAAATAAATAAATCAACCTTGTATTTAAAGCATAAAAAAAGCAGGAAATAGTACTATTTCCTGCTTTTTAACAAAATCAATCAAAGTGCTTATTCTTCCTCATCAAAGCTCATCGCTTCGCGAGTTGTAGCCAACACTTCATATTCTTCCTTACTTCCTACGATCAATTTCTCGAATTCTTTTTGACCAGTACCTGCAGGAATTAAGTGACCTGTAATTACGTTCTCTTTCAATCCAAGCATTAAAT
>JBILIU010000062.1:0-7669 GCA_044368905.1 Sediminibacterium sp.
CAACTTCTACACGCTTTTTTGTCGCAGCCAATTGTTCTGTTGTTTGTGCGATTTGAATTTTTGCAATTTCTGATTGCTCGATGTTAGATAAAACTTGTAAATAAAAGGTAGCCACATTCACCGAGATATCATTTGATGCTGTTTGAAGATCGGCGATACTTGCCAACCAATTGTAATTACTTGCAGCAGCTGTATTGCTTAATCTGTTGTTATTATAAACTTGAACACCTCCATTCAATCCAAAATTATTGAATAAAAATTGCGTAGTGGTGAAGGCGTTGGTCACAGGGTCAATAGAACGACCTAAACGCATTCCTAAACCAGAAGAACCAGTCAAATTAGGCAACTTGCTGTCCTTAGCCTGATCTGCCTGCAATTTGGCTAATCTTGCTTGTATATCAGCTTGTTGTACCGAAATATTATGCTTTATAGCGTATTCCACACAGGTTCTTAAATCCCATTGGGTGGGTGTTTGTGCCGTTAAGGACAGTGTTAATCCAAGAAAAATAAACGAAAAAATGTATCTCATTGTCTGTATTGATAATTATAAATTCCTATTATACAGTACAAAAGTAATACAAACCTTAGGAGTTGTCTAATTTTTAGACAAACGGACATCCAATTGGCTGGACAGCTATGGGTGGGTATAAATGGCTTCCCTTAAATCCCGGAGGCCTTTTTATAATAAAATAGACGGTATAGTACCAGTACGATAGCCACTAAAATAACGGCAGTCAGCGCAGCATAGGGTTTATCAATGACCACAGCGACTGCTACAAAAGCATAAGCCAAAACAAAAATGGCTGCAAAAATGGGTGTCCAACGCTTTAATCCGCCTGTGACAGCGGCATCTCCTTGGGCCTTTCGTCTTAATATAAATAAAGTGGCTGCAGAAGTACTCATCCCCAAGCAATCTAAAAAGATACTAAAACTCAATACATCGTCTACTCCTTTCCCAAAAAAAGTAATCAAAATAGTGGTGATCGCAAAAACTGTAAGACCCGGCACTAAGGCATCTGTTGTAGCATGCTTTTTTTGAAATACCGCAGGCAATACTTTATCCTCACTCATGGCAAACATCACCCTTGGATTACTCATTAAAATCACATTCACATAAGCAAGCACACTTAAGACCATCGCAAAATCAAATACTTTAGCACCGAGCTTGCCAAACCATGCTTCAAATAAAAGCGATCCAATGGCATTCGCGTTTTTAATATTATCAAAACCAATCACTTTTACATATGTATAGTTAATTGCTAAGTATAAAAATAAAACTAACAAAATTCCAATCACAATTCCTCTTTGCATAGTCTTAGCAGAACTTACTTCTGCACCAAAATTGATGGTTTGTTGATAACCGCCATAAGTAAAAAATACAGACACCAAACTCACCAATAAAAGCAGCATGCCATTGGTACCATCATAGACATATACCTTACCATCATTGAAACCATGAGGTGCTACGTTCACTCCTTTGAACAAAGAAGTAATGAGTAATAAAATCAAACTAATTTTTACTATCATCAACACATTCTGCGTCCGACTACTTGTTTTTAATCCAAGTAAATTGACGATATAAAATAATCCGACCGAAAAAGAAGCCACGCCAATATTGAACAAAGTGCCAGAAGGCCTTCCAAATAATAAATCGCTTACATAGTCTGCACCAATTAAGGCAACCACTGCTAAAGAAGCGGCATTACTAATTAAGATCAAGACATTAATGGTAAATCCAACGCCAGGATGGTAACAATGTGCAAACACTTTATAATAACCGCCCATCACAGGCAATCTTTGTCCAATCTCCGCATAGGTCAAAGCACCAAATAAAGCAATGATTCCACCAATGATCCAAGCACTAAAAAAAATGAGTGGGGTGCCAGACTTTGCAGCAATGGTCGCTGGGGTTTTAAAAATACCCATACCAATCACTAAGCTCACCACAATCATGGTTAAACTAAAAAAATTGATGCTTTGTTTTGCTTTTGTGCTCATATTAAAAACTTTAAACTTTACTTAATTATAAATATATCAACTTATTGGGAGTTTTCAACAAGGGGTTGATAATTAAATAGGACTCCTGTTTTAAAAGAGAATAAGTTTGTGCTTGATTAGGTTCATGCAAATGATTAAAAGGGAATCCTGTTCAAACCAGGAGCTATTCCCGTAGCTGTAAGTTCGATGCCAAAGCATTAAGTCAAATCCACTGAAGCAATTTGGGAAGGATGACTTTGAGAAGAACGAGCCAGAAGACCTGCCTGATTAAAGAAATCATCAGCTTTCGGGTAAAAAGCAAGGATTGTAAAAAAATTAAGTGCGGGTAACCTTTTGCCCTACTTAATTCATTATGGTTCTCTTTCTCCAGGAAGCTCATTGTTCACTCAGTAAAATGAAAAAACAAAACAATGAGCAAAAAAATCATCGCGCTCTCGGTGTGCTTTATCGCCATCATGCCCTTCGTCTTTGGGCAACAAAAAGACAGTCTTCAAAAAAGTTCAACCCCCAATCAGCTGGAGGATGTGATTGTCACTGCCAATAAAATTGAGCAGAAACAAAATGGAACAAGCAAAGTCATCACCGTAATTACTGCTGCTCAAATTCAACAAAACGAAGGCAGAACCATTGCACAAGTATTGAATGAGCAGGCTGGCTTAAGCTTGCCAGGTGCATTAAGTAATTTAGGAACTGTACCAAGTATATATATGCGTGGTGCTGCATCTGGTAGAACCTTAATTTTATTAGACGGCGCTCCTGTAGGTGATCCATCTATGATTAGCAATGAATTTGATTTGAATTTAGTGCCACTCAATCAAGTGGAGCGCATTGAAATTCTAAAAGGTGCACA
Organism: Sediminibacterium sp.; assembly: GCA_044368905.1. Taxonomy (GTDB): domain Bacteria; phylum Bacteroidota; class Bacteroidia; order Chitinophagales; family Chitinophagaceae; genus Sediminibacterium. Next base: position 2,849 of record JBILIU010000062.1, read on the forward strand.
GAGTACATTATATGGATCGGACGCGATTGGTGGTGTAATAAATATCATTACAAAATCAAAAGGTGCCCCATTTGTGACTGGTGCATTGAGTAATGGAAGTTATGGTACAAAGCAAGGCAACTTACAGTTCAATAGCAATATCAACAAGTTAAACTTTACCATTGGTTTTGAAAATCAAAATGCAGACGGATTTTCTTCTGCAAAGGATATCACCAACAAGGCCAACTTTGATAAGGATGGGTATCAAAACAATAGCTATTTTGTAAAAGCAAAATACCAGATTGATACGTTATGGAATGTACAATTGTCTAGTAGAAAGACTGCCTATACATCTGCAATAGATTATGGCGGCTTTATGGACGATAAAGACAATGAGTTCAAAAACGCCACGACCATGAGTGGCTTAGTTTTGAAATATAAAAAAGCCAAAACTAATTTTCAATTACAATACCAGTATACCACACAGGACAGGACTTATTTCAATGATAGTGTGGACAGAAAGTATACCATTTTTGAAAACAACCAATACCAGGGAAAAACCCATTTTGCAGATGCCTTTTTATCGACACCTATCAATAAAAATATACAATGGATTATTGGAACCGATTTTAGGTACGGATCATATAACCAATCATATGAAATGATACATGAAGTGTATGGACCATACAGTGATGTATTTAAAGATACTTTCCAATTTCAGAATGCTTTGTATACTTCTGTTTTGATTAATGACGATGCAAAAAAATGGTTGCTTGAATTAGGCGCTAGATACAATAACCATAATCGTTTTGGCAATAACCAAACCTTTACATTCAATCCATCTTATGCATTAACTGATCAAGTAAGATTGATAGCAAGTGTGTCTACCGGATTTAAAGCCCCATCACTTTATCAGTTGAGTTACAACGACCAATTAAAAGCAGAAACCTCTTTCAATACCGAGTTTGGTATTTCATTTAGAAAAGGGCAAGTATTTGCAAGAGCAGTTTACTACAATAGAAATATTAAAAATGGGATTGACTATAATTATATAGATTATAATTTTTTCAATTTTATCCAACAAAAAGTGAATGGATTAGAAATCGAACTACAACACCCAATCAACGAGCAACATGTTTTTTCATTGAACTATACATTAATGAATGGACAAGAGACCAATCAGAATAGAATTACCAATACTGATACAGTTACTTATAATTATTTATTAAAGCGCCCTAAACACAGTTTAAACGCTCAATGGAATTACGCCATTAATAGTAAATGGAATGCCACTATTACTGGAAGATTCATTAGTGAACGTAAGGACGTTGGTGGCTATACTAAACCGGATGTAACCCTGGGTTACTACACACTTTTAAATGCAAGCATACAATACAAGTGGAGTAACCGCATTACAGTGTTTGCAAATGGTCAAAACCTTCTAAACGACAATTTTAATGAAATCAATGGGTATAATGCGATTGGGAGAATGGTTCAATTTGGGATACGTTTGAATTAAAACTTGGTTGTTACCACTATAACAATTGTCATCTTGATCATTTTAATGCCTTAGTAAATCTAAAAAAGCTTTGTATCTTCATACAAAGCTTTTTTTATGGGATTCAAAATAGATGAACTACTTACTATTGTCTTTACATTGTTCGCGGTAATTGATATCGTGGGTTCTATTCCACTATTAATTGCGATGAAAGAAAAATCAGGTGCCATAAAATCACTTAAAGTGACCCTAATTTCAGGAGGCTTGATGATTTTATTTTTATTCCTAGGCAAACCTTTTTTACAATTATTAGGCTTAGACGTTAAATCATTTGCAGTAGGCGGATCTATTGTGATATTTCTATTAGGATTAGAAATGGTTTTAGGGCATGAAATTTTCAAAGGAGATAAAAATGCACAGTCTGGTGCCGTGGTGCCCATTGCATTTCCTATTATTGCAGGAAGTGGAACGCTAACAACGATTATGTCACTGAAAGCCAACTTTGAAGAAGCTTATATACTTGGAGGTATTTTAGTTAATTTAATAATTGTCTACCTTGTTTTAAAATCACTCAATTTCATTGAACGCATGTTGGGACCAGGTGGGCTATTGGCAGTGCGTAAATTCTTTGGTGTGATTTTACTTGCCATTGCAGTGAAGATCTTCTCTAGTAATATAAGCGCACTAAAAAGATAAAATCATAGCCACTTTTAATCTAATTAAAAAAGGGTTAGCCCAAAATGGACTAACCCTTTTTTATTACTAAGCAATTAATATTTAAAAACTATACTTAGCCTGAACTAAGTAGTTTCTACCTAAAGCAGAAATCCCACTAGCGAAATAACGGTAATTCAAGTCGGCAATATTTTCGATTTGAAAACTGAAACTTAATTTTTTACTAGCTTGATAACTGGTGTTGATATTCCAAATTTGCCAAGCTGGCATACCATCCTTAGTTGCATAAATCTCATTGTCCTCACCATTTAAGTTATAGTCCTCAATACGCTTCCACCCATTAAATACTGTAAACAATTCGGCAATCAGCTTTTTTACATTATGTTTTAATCCAATCCTACCATAGGTTGGAGGGATATGGTCTAAAGGTAATGCAGTATTTAAGCCATCGAGTTTGCGATCGGCATAGTTTCCTTTCGTATAAGTATAGGTAGCAGCTAATGTCGTATTAGGTGTTAAGTTAGCAGAGCCATTGACATTGAATCCATAGACAACAGCCTTCGCTTTATTTTGAGTCGCGTACACATCACTCATGATACCTTGATATAGAATGGAACTTGCATTATTCCATTTAAACTTGTCTACTACCAATGCATTTCTAAACCAGGTATAAAACAAGGAAGCTCCAATGCTATATGTCGAACTTGTTTTAGATACATTCAATTCGGTATTGTAAGTATACTCAGGTTTTAAATCCTTATTTGGAACAACGACATAACCCGTTCTTGTATCAAATACTTTGGTTAAGTCATCCACATTCGGTGCCCTAAATCCACTGCTTACTCCAAAAGTCACCCTAAGTCCATCTGCGCCATTGTAAGCCATGCCTAAATTACCTGTGATGGCAGTGTTGTTTTGATTGGCATCTGTGAATGGAAAACGCATGAGTGCAGTGTCTTTGAAATTAGCATTCAATTGAACATTATTTAAACGCAAACCGCTATTCAACACCCAATTGCCTTTCAAAAATTGAGTATGCTGTGCATACAATGCATAATTGGCCATATTGGTAGGTCCATCACTATACCTTGTGGCAATGGCGCTGCGTAGATTGGTAGCAATATTATTACGATAGGCAGTTGAGCTAACATGATTGTAATAAGACTCTACTCCAATATTTAAAGTACTAGACTTTCCTTGGTGCAATAAATCTAAATTCATGCCAAATATGTCTACCTCCTCAAATCTGTAATCTTTGTTATTGGATTTAAATCTTCTAGTGATCCTGCTTTCTTCGAGGTGCTGGTAATTGACATTCGTAGTTAATTTTTGAAAGTATCCATTCAAATTAGATGCAGTCAATTTATAACCAATCATATTACGTACTTGTGGACCATAATACCATTCTGAATATACTGGCAATCCTTTACTCGTTTCAGTTAAACGATCGTAACGATTGATATCTGATGAATTAGAGATTTGTACATTCAATAAATGCTCGGTGTTGTCATTTGGCTTGAACAAAACTTTTTGTAAAAAATCTGTTTGACTATAGCCACTTAATTTTTGAATATTGACAGATGCACTATTATCTTTTACGACATCAGTATTGTTTTCTCTTACAGCATAAAAAAATCTTTTCCCGAAATCTGGATAAGCTGCCAATCTTTTATTCCCTTGACGCATATCACCAAAACTACTATTGGTAAACGAAGTAAGGTAAGCCCATTTATTATTAGCAATGTTGACATCTATATGTTGACGATTTTCATTTTGCCCATTGCCGTATCGATACACTAGATTGCCATCTGCCTTCCATGGAGCTTTTTTTGATATAACATTGGATTTATACAATTGTGGCTGTTTGGTAAATAAATTCACCACCCCACCCAATGCATCGCTACCATATAAAGTAGAACTTGGGCCATAAATAATTTCTACTCTGTCTAGTATCATATTATCTACAGTGATGATATTTTGTAAATGCCCCGCTCTAAAAATGGCGCTATTCATACGCACACCATCTACCATTAACAGTACCCTACTCGCTTCAAAGCCTCTCACCACAGGGCTTCCGCCCCCTGCTTGGCTTTTTTGCACAAAGACCTGACCAGATGCAGTTAAGATATCTGCTGTATTCGCTTGCTGTTGCAACAATACTTTGTCGGTTAAGGCAACCACCCTTTGTACGATATTTTTTGAGAGCGTTGGAAACTTATTCGCGTAAATGACTACATCTTGCAATTGCTTACTTGAAGTATCAGATTGCGCCAAAAGTTTCAGACTCATCCCAAAAAATAACAGTACGCTTACTATTAAACGCATGCTCAATTTTTAAAATGAAAATGAATTGCTATCAAATAAAAAAATAATTTGATAGCCCTGTCTTATCTATTAGACAGTTTCTGGCGGGTGTGAGACTTCTCCTGAATAACTACTTAAAATTGACGTAGTTAAAGATGGATACTTCTTTTTTAATAAAGTATGGTTGAATAAACTTTGGGAATTGAATGAAGGACATTCAAATACAGCAAGGCTAAGATTCAATTTTATTTTGGAAGAACTGGATTTAGATCCTGCCTCTTTATTTAAATGTTGTGCTTTATGTTGATTCGCAACAATAGCTGCTTCTTCTTCATCGGATGCTGCTTTAATGACCCAGCCTTCAT
>JBILIU010000063.1:0-7665 GCA_044368905.1 Sediminibacterium sp.
ACAGACTTAACATGAAAAGTAAAATTTTTTTAGCGCTTGCTCTAATTAGCTTAGGTGCTTTCTCTTGCGTTAGCCCTAAAAAATTACAAGAAGCAGAAGCTAAATATGGTCAATTAAACGGCGCATATGCAGACCTTCAAAGTAAATACCGCGATGCACAAGACGCAACTTCAAAAGCAAAAAATGATGCAGATAAAATTGCTGCAGAAAGAAAAGCTTTAGAAAATCAAGTGGCAGATTTAAATAAGCAAATCGACTTTTTAAAAGAAAACAACAATGTGGTTTTAGGTCAACTTAAAGATATGTCTGTTGTAACAGGTGCACAAGCAGAAAGTATCAAAAAGTCTTTAGACAATATTGGTGCAAAAGATAATTACATTCAAGGCTTACAAAGTTCAATGGCGCGTAAAGATTCAATCAACATGAACTTGGTGATGAACTTGAAAGGCGTATTAGGTGACTTGAACGACGAAGATGTAAACGTAAAAGTTGATAAGGGTGTAGTATACGTTGATATTTCTGATAAATTATTATTCAAAAGTGGAAGCTTTAACATCACTGATAAAGCTAAGTCTGTATTAGGTAAAGTAGCTAAAGTGTTGGCAGCTCAACCATCTATTGAATTTATGGTAGAAGGACATACAGATTCTAAGCAATTATTAGACAATGGTTCTGTATTAGAAGACAACTGGGATTTATCTGTAAAGCGTGCAACAACTGTAGTGCGTATTTTACAAGATACCTATGGTTTAGATCCTAAGCGTATGACTGCAGCTGGTAGAGGCGAGTATGCACCATTGGTTAGCAATGATAACGCAGAGAATAGAGCAAAAAACAGAAGAACAAGAATCGTGATCTTACCTCAGTTAGATCAGTTCTTTAAGTTATTAGAAAATAAGTAGTCGTTAGAACAATCTTGTTTTCAAGATTGAACATTCTCAAACAATTTTCAGGGCACCCTTCGACAGGTGCCCTTTTTTTGCCCCCTATTTTTAAAAGTCCTTTTATCATTTTTAGTTTTCCACTTACTTTATAATTGCAGCAAGTAGACGTATCTTCGTAGGATGCAACAAGCGTATTTGAATGGATTAAATGAACAACAAAGAGAGGCCGTGCTGCATCTTAAAGGACCCTTGATGATTATTGCCGGAGCAGGAAGTGGAAAAACAAAAGTATTGACGTCTCGAATTGCGCACTTAATGCATAGTGGTGTAGATTCTTTTAATATACTAGCGCTTACATTTACAAATAAGGCCGCGGCGGAAATGAAAGAAAGGGTTGAGAAAGCCCTTGGTAATACCGAAGCGCGCAATTTATACATAGGCACTTTCCATAGCGTGTTTGCACGCATTTTGAGAGCAGAAGCAGCTAAACTGGGTTATCCTCAGAGCTTTACCATCTATGATACCGACGATTCTAGGTCTGTATTAAAGCAGGTAATCAATGACATGGGCTTGGATGATAAATTGTATAAACCCAATATTGTTCACAATCGTATCTCGTCAGCCAAAAATGCATTGGTTGGTCCTAGTGAATATGCGATGGACAATTTTTTGAAGCAAGAAGATGCGAGAGCGAATCGTCCTCAAATTGCAGAAATTTATGCAAGCTATGTCGCACGTTGTTTTAAAAGTGGTGCGATGGATTTTGATGACTTGCTTTTTAAAATGCATGAACTATTACGCGACTTTCCAGAAGTGTTGCATAAATATCAACATAAGTTTAAATATATTTTAATTGATGAGTACCAGGATACCAATCCAGTTCAGTATCAAATTGCGAAATTACTTGCAGCAGTGCACGAAAATCTTTGTGTGGTGGGTGACGATGCACAAAGTATTTATAGTTTTCGTGGCGCCACCATCGAAAATATTTTACAGTTTCAAAAAGATTATGACGATGTGAAGTTGGTTAAGCTAGAACAAAACTATAGAAGTAGTAAGTCGATTATCGAAGTGGCGAACTATGTAATTAAAAATAATAAAGGTCAAATTCCAAAAGAACTTTGGACTGACAATGAAGAGGGCGATAAAATTAAGCTGGTCCGCACCATGACCGATAATGAGGAAGGAAAATTTGTTGCAGATAGTATCCAAGAAAATAAATTAAGAAATCATTTTTACAATAAAGACTTTGCCATTTTATACAGGACCAATGCCCAGTCAAGATCCTTTGAGGAAAGTTTAAGAAGAACAGGCATAGCCTATAAGATCTATGGTGGGCTTAGCTTCTACCAAAGAAAGGAGGTCAAAGATTTTATTGCTTATCTGCGCATCATTGCCAATACAAAAGACGAGGAAGGATTAAAAAGAATTATCAATTATCCTGTAAGAGGAATTGGTAAAACCACAGTGGAAAAATGTTTGGTATTAGCGAGTGAGCAAAATATTACATTTTTTGAAGTACTAGAAAAAGCAAAAGGATTTGGTTTTAAAGCAGGCACGCTTAATTCGATCGAAGAGTTTGTGACCATGATTAAATATTTTCAAAACCTCTTAACAAAAAACAATGCCTACGATGTGGCAGTGCAGGTTGGTAAGAGCACAAATATGATCAAGGAACTTTTCAACGACAAGTCTACCGAAGGTTTGGCGCGTTATGAAAACGTACAAGAATTATTAAACTCTATCAAAGAGTGGACAGAAAGTCCAAGCAACGACGATGGTGAATTAGGAGATAAAAGTTTAGGTTCTTATTTACAACAGATTACTTTAATTACTGATGCAGACAACGACACGGGTAACGAAGACACTGTAAAATTAATGACGGTGCACGCAGCAAAAGGCTTGGAATTTGATTGTGTGTTTGTAGTGGGATTAGAAGAAACCTTGTTTCCAAGTGGCATGAGCGTGAATACAAGAGAAGAATTAGAAGAAGAGCGTAGACTGTTTTATGTGGCTGTAACACGCGCAAAAAAACATTTATGGTTAAGCTATGCCAATTCAAGATATCGTTTTGGACAACTGGTACAAAATGACCCTAGTAGGTTCATTGAGGAAATGCCAGAAGAAAAATTAGATAAATCGAGTGCAGGTGGTGGTGCAAGAAACCAAACAAGTGGATGGGGCAGCGCCTACGACAGAATGCACGGCGGCAATAAGGCTGGCTATAACAAGCCAAGTTCTGGAAGCGGCGTTGCTAGTAGTAAGCCTAGCTACTTACCGGTCACACCTCCAAGTACACTCAACAAAAACCACATTCCTTCGGCCAATTTTGCCGCTGCAGACCCAACCGCACTAGAAGAAGGCATGAAAGTTGAGCATCAAAAGTTTGGTTTTGGAATCATTAAAGGCATTGAGGGCTCTGCACATAACCCGATAGCCAATATCCTTTTTGATCTCAATGGAGAGAAAAAAATCATGTTGAACTATGCTAAATTAATGATCATCAATACCTAAGTGATGTACACATTGGGATCTAAATAGTCATCAGCAGGCCGTTTGTTGTCTTTCGATATCGGAAAAATAAAGCCATTATCCCCCTTCTTGGACTATCAAGCCGTTCATTTTGATTATTTTTGCAATGGACTGAATAAAAAAGCAATTATGATTACAACAGGCAATACCATCGTGAGCATTTATACAGAAATGACACCCAATCCAGAAACAATGAAGTTTGTGGCCAACAAACTATTGTATCCAGGTAAGAGTTTAGATGTAGCAGAAGAAGGTTTGGCTACTGCTTCTCCATTGGCGAAAGAATTATTTAGCTTCCCTTTTATCAAAAGTGTTTTTATCGCTAGCAATTTTGTGACACTTACAAAAACGACTGATACAGAAGATTGGCAGGATGTGATTCCAACGATCAAAACATTTTTGAAAGAATATTTAGAAGCAGGTGGTGTGGTTGTGAATGAAGATGAGGTTGCAAAGATGAAACAAGAAGCAACCAATGTAGTTTCTGCCGATGATGACGATGTGGTAAAACGCGTAAAAGAATTATTAGAAAACTATGTAAAGCCAGCAGTTGAAATGGATGGCGGTGCAATACAGTTTAAAAGTTATAAGGAAGGTATCGTCAACTTAATGCTACAAGGCTCTTGCAGCGGATGTCCATCTAGTATGGTCACACTTAAAGCAGGTATCGAAGGCATGATGAAGCGTATGATTCCAGAAGTGAAAGAAGTGGTTGCGGAAGCTGAGTAGCTTAAGCATCCATTATACTATAAAAAAAGGCCTTAAAAATTTAAGGCCTTTTTTTATTTACACTCTAACTATTTTGTTCAAAAATATTTCGAACCTCTTTGATTTCAATTTAAAATTAGAAGCGTGTTTTACAACTTTCCGTAAAGCGCTCTCAATTTCTCTCGGGTCATAATTTGTTCCCAATCTTTTCCTAGTGCATTCTCCCATAATGGCTTCATGCCTAGGGATACATTGATCATTGCATCAAATTGTTCCTCTGATAAATTCGCACAAATTCCTACTGGAATATCAATATTGTTTTTAGCCACCATGTGCTTAAACTCTTTTACACCGGCTGGATAATATTCCTCTAGGTGATTCATCACGATACAGTTACCAATACCGTGCTTGGTTCCTAATAAATAACTTAGGCCATAACTTACTGCATGCGCCACACCTACTTGACTATACGCAATGCTCATTCCACCTGCGTAAGAAGCCATCATCAACTGGTCATCACACTCGTCGTCCCAGGTATTTTTTTCTACAAATACTTTTCTACAAAGTTCTAATGCTTTTTCGCCATAGCTTTTACTAAACTCATTTAAGAAAGTACCTTCTAAGCTTTCGATGCAATGTATATAACAATCCATCCCTGTATAAAAACGTTGGTTTGCAGGCGCATCCTTTGTTAATTCAGGATCCAATACAATTTGATCAAATGGTGTGAAGTCAGAATTCATCCCAAGCTTACGCGTTGGTCCTGTAAGTACAGTGGTGCGGCTTACTTCTGCACCTGTACCACTTAATGTAGGTATACCAACTTTATAAACCCCTGCTTGTTTTACTAAATCCCATCCTTGGTAATCTGCAGAGGAGCCAGGATTCTTCATCATTAGAGCTACCGCTTTGGCTAAATCTAAAGTAGATCCACCTCCAATACCTATAATACCACTCACTTCACCGAATTCTTCTTTTAAACTTGCTGCTAAAGCATCTACCTGTGTTGTCTTTGGTTCATAGGTTACATCTACAAAAACAATTTTGTCTTTGCCTCTTAAGGGCACCCTGCTTGCCAAAGGTTTTCCTTCAAAAAAATGATCTAGAAAAAATATCATTGGGAAATCATCCTTTCTTCTTGGCGCGATGATTTCATCTACTTGATTAAAAGCACCACGGCCATACACTACATAGTCGACCATTTTAAAATTACGAAACTGCATAATTATTTTTTTACTCGTATCAAAGTTACAATCTTATTCATAAAAAAGCGACCCGTTGGAGTCGCTTTTAGTTTACTGTGCTAATTTCTTTTGTAGTTCTTCTAAGGACACCCCTTTTGTTTCTGGTACTTTAGTTAATATCCAAACTAATTGCAATGCCATCATCACGGTAAAGAATGCAAATATGGGCCAAGGGTTATCTTTGAAGATGCCACTTTCGCTATCCAAGAATACAGGTGTCACTAAAGTAATCAATGCTGCAAAAACCCAATGTATACTTGCGCCAAAGGCTTGACCCTTGGCTCTAATTTGAGTAGGAAAGATTTCTGATATCAAAACCCAAATCACCGCACCTTGACCAATCGCATGTGCTGCTATAAATAATAATAAAAAGCTAAGCATGAACTCTGGTGCGCTATGATTAATAAAACCGTAAGCTACCATGGACAAACTAATAATATATCCAAATGAGCCAATAATTAATAAAGTCTTTCGACCAATGCGGTCAATTAACCAAAGACCCACAAATGTAAATACCAGGTTCATTAATCCTAAAGAGATGGAGCTTAATAAAGAATTGTTCTTTGCAAATCCTGCTTCTTCTAAAATTCTAGGCGCATAATATAGAAGAAAATTAATGCCAGATGCCTGATTAAAAAAAGCAACAAAAAAAGCAATGGATAATATTTTACGATGGTGTGTTGTAAATAACTGAATACTGCCTTGTGCTTTTTCTTCTTCATAAGCAGTGCTTATTTCTTGAATCGTTTCATCTATATTTTCCACGCCCACAATAGCTAAGTTGGCTCTAGCGCCTGCCTCGTCGTTTTTAACAGAAAACAACCATCTTGGACTTTCTGGTAAACCGAGTGTCATTAAGGTATAAATGATTGAAGGAATTAATAAAACAGCTAACATCCAACGCCAATCGTTATCGCCGCCAACACCTGCTAAAAAATAATTTGATAAATAAGCCACTAAAATACCAAAGACGATATTGAACTGGTACATGCCCACTAATTTTCCGCGATTATTTTTATTAGAAATTTCAGAAATATAGGTTGGTGCTGCTACAGAAGATACACCAATAGCAATACCTCCAATTAATCTAAAGAAAGAAAAAGTATACGGGTCTTGTGCCAATGCTGAACCAATGGCGGATACAATAAACATAATACCTAACCATATCAACACTTTTTTACGGCCATACTTTTCGGTTGGTGCGCCCGCAAATACAGAGCCTATAACGGTTCCCCACAAAGCCATAGACATAATAAAAAAACCATGAAACAGCGGTGTAGTTTGCCAAAGTGCTTGAATAGGTTTGTCTGCTCCAGAAATCACTACCATATCAAAGCCAAAAATAAATCCAGCTAAGGCGGCTACAATCGTTGATTGAAATAATTTTCCTTTGTTCATTTTTTTAATTTGTTAGGCTTTTTTTAAAGCTTTTAAAGTAACTCTAAATCGTCCTTATAATAAAGCAGCTGCTTTAATCAAGTCTTCGGGTGTGTCAATTTCTACACCCATATAATTAGTGACAGCCATTTTAATGGATACACCATTTTCTAGGTAACGTAAACACTCTATTTTTTCTGCCGCTTCTAATGGTGACATCGGCCAGTTCGTAAAATCAATTAAAGCTTGTTTTTTAAAAGCATACACACCAACGTGTTCATAATAAGTTATCGCAATCTCTGTGGACCTTGGATAAGGAATCACACTGCGCGAAAAAAACAACGCATTCCAATTTTTATCAACCGCTACTTTTACATAATTAGGATCTTCGATGGATGCTGGATTGTTTAATACCTGCATAAGAGAAGCCACTTTTACTGCCGGGTCTTCAAAACAAGCAAGTACTTTCTCTAATGGTGCGCGTTTAACAAAGGGTTCATCCCCTTGTACATTGACTACGATATCAATATCTAAGTTTTCAATTGCTTCTGCAATTCTATCAGATCCGCTTTCGTGTTCTTTTATGCTTATAATGGCTTTGCCACCATTTGAAACGATTTCATTAAAAATAATTTCACTGTCAGTCACTACATACACTTCGTCAAATAAGCCCGTCGCCTTTGTATTATCATAAGTATGTCGAATCACCGACTTGTCGCCAAGCATTTGCATCAGCTTTGCTGGAAACCTTGTAGCTGCGTACCTGGCTGGTATAAATGCGCCAACTTTAATCATGGATAATTTTAATTTTTACGAATTTGTAAAGCGATTACTTAATAATCTGATTTAATGCTTTTGTCAAAAGGCATCCTTAATTGATAAGAGATGTCTGCATGTTTTGAATTGTCTACTACATCTAA
>JBILIU010000064.1:0-7600 GCA_044368905.1 Sediminibacterium sp.
ATAGCGCAAAAAACAAGGGTTAAGTATTTCATAGGTGGTATCCTTTTTATTGACAACTAAAATAGCTATTTTTGCGCACAGCAAAATAACTATGTTAGATAAATTAGAAGCCATAAAAGCAAGATTTGACCAAGTAGGGGTGGCTTTGACCAATCCAGAAATCATCAATAACCAATCCGAATTTGGCAAATACAGTAAGGAATACCGTTCTTTAGAGAAGATTGTCATTCCCTATGAGCGCTATGTGAAGGTGTTAGCAGAACATAAATTTGCAAAAGAGTCTTTAAACGGAGATGATGCAGATATGCGTGAATTGGCAAAAATGGAAATGCCTGCACTAGATGAAGAAAAAGAAAATTTAGAAAAGGAGTTGACTAAATTATTGATTCCAAAAGATCCTCAGGACGACAAGAATGCGATTATTGAATTAAGAGCAGGAACAGGTGGAGACGAGGCAAGTTTATTTGTAGGAGATTTATTGACGATGTACACAAGGTATTGTCAGAAAAAAGGATGGAAAGTGGCGGTTGCAAGTGAGAGTGAAGGATCAGTGGGTGGTTATAAGGAAGTCATTTTAGAAGTGACAGGAGAAGATGTATATGGTACCATGAAATTTGAAAGTGGCGTGCACCGTGTGCAAAGAGTCCCTTCTACTGAAACACAGGGACGTGTGCATACTTCTGCAGCAACAGTTGCCGTGATGCCAGAAGCGGAGGAAGTAGATTTTGTGTTGAATCCGGCAGATGTCAAAATGGAAACTTCTCGAAGTGGGGGTGCAGGTGGACAAAACGTAAATAAAGTGGAGACCAAAGTCATGTTGACGCATATTCCAACAGGTACAGTCATCATCTGTCAAACAGAGCGTTCACAGTTAGGTAACCGTGAAAAAGCAATGGGCATGATGCGTACAAAATTATTTGAGGAACAAGTACGTAAACAAGAAGATGAAATTTCAAAACATCGTAAAACATTGGTAAGCACGGGTGATAGAAGTGCAAAAATTAGAACTTATAACTGGCCACAGGGCAGGGTTACAGATCACCGTGTGAATGTCACTTCTTATAATTTGGATGCTGTAGTCAATGGAGAAATTGAAGAGTTCATTGAAGCATTACAAATGGCAGAGAACGCCGAAAAAATGCTAGTTCAGCACTAAAAGAAAATATATATTGTAAAAAAGGTCTCAAAATTTGAGACCTTTTTTTATAGTTGATTATTTTACTAAACTTTGTTCCCACTCCCATGCAGTCCGCATCATGTCTTCCAAATCATATTTGCAATGCCATCCTAATTGGTTGACCGCATGATCATTGTTGGCATAAATGGAAAAAATATCACCAGCTCTGCGTGGTCCAATTTCATAATTTAATTTCACACCAGATACTTTTTCAAAAGCATGGATGGCCTCTAATACAGTAATGCCATTGCCTGTTCCAAGATTAAATACTTCACAACTATTCGGTTGATTGTTTTTTATGGAATATTGAATGGCAAGTGTATGTGCATGTGCAATATCGCAAACATGAATATAGTCTCTAATGCAAGATCCGTCACGTGTATCATAATCGGCGCCATGTACCTGCATCTTAGGCAATTTGCCAATAGCAGTTTGTGTAATGGCAGGTACTAGGTTTTGTGGTCGGCCAATAGGTAATTCTCCAATAGCTGTTGAAGGGTGTGCGCCTACTGGATTAAAATACCTGAGTAAGATTGTCGATAAAGGATAAGCCAATGCAGCGTCCTTGACAATGGTTTCTCCCATCTGCTTGGTGGCACCATAAGGAGAAGCAGCTGTTTGCAATGGTGTATGTTCGGTTACAGGAATGGTATCTGGGTTGCCATACACCGTGCATGAAGAAGAGAAGATAAAATGCGGTGCATTGTATTTTACAGCCATCTGTAATAAATGCACTAGGGAGCTGATATTGTTCTCGTAGTAATCTAAAGGTTTTTCAACAGATTCTCCAACTGCTTTATAAGCAGCAAAATGAATAATACCAACAATACCTGGGTTAGCAATAAAAACCCCTTCTGTAGCTGCTTTATCGGTTAAGTTGACGTTGTAATTTTTAATTTTCTTACCTGTTATTTTTTCAATACCCAATAAGGAATCATCTGATGCCCTAGATAAATTATCAATAGAGATCACATTGAATCCATTTTCAACTAAATCCACAATGGTATGCGCGCCAATAAATCCACAACCACCGGTAACAAGAATAGTTTGCATTAAAAATTTTTAGAATACAAAGAAACGAAATTATTAGGGAAAAACTACCAGATGCTATTGGGGCAATGTAAATCCAATGGTGGTACCCACGTTCAATTGGCTTCTAACATGGATATTTTCACCATGTGCTTCTATAATATGCTTGCAAATGGCTAAACCAAGTCCTGAACCTCCAATATCTCTGCTTCTTGCATCGTCTGTTCTGTAAAAGCGCTCAAACAATCTTGGGATATGGGCTTCATCTATACCAATGCCATTATCGGTAATTTCAATCAAGATTTTTTTATCTTCTAAATGATACACGCTTGCAGTAATTTCTCCATCTATTTTACCATATTTAACTGCATTTGAAAAGATATTCACTAAGACCTGATAAATTTTATTTTTATCCGCAAAAACTTCAATAGGTAGTTCACTCCCTTTTTTAAATTGGAATTGCATATTTTTTTTCAGCAATTTGACATTTAAATTTTGAACCACTTCTGTAATCAAATCTTGCATGATAAAATGCTGTTTCAAAATAGAATCTTTATTGATCTCTAAGTTAGTGATCACGTCCACGTCATTCAAAAGGCCTACTAAGCGTTGCACATTTGATTCCGCTTGACCAATAAACTTTTTACTTAGTATGGGATCTTCTACTGCGCCATCTGATAACAATTCTAAATAACCTTGGATTGCGAAAATGGGTGTTTTAATTTCATGAGACAAATTTTGTAGAAATTCTTTTCTAAATTGTTCATTGGATTGCAGTTGTTGAATTTCATCTGCTTTTTGTGCAGCCCAATTTTCTACATCTTCTCTCACCTCATCAATGCCTTTACGAGGTAATAAGTATTTTTGAAATGCTTCTTCTCTTTTACTGGCTTTTGTATGAGAAATCAACTTGTAAATAAGTTTTATTTTTCTGTAAATAAAAAATTCAAGTATTTGATTTACCAAGAAGTAAATCACAACAAAACAAGCAATAAAATAAGCTAGAAGTAATTTCCAATTTGCAATCAACACAAACACACTCAATGCAATCAAGCTTGACATCAATAATGCAGTAAGTAATGCCAATTGCTTTGGCGAAAGATTTTTTTCTTTAAACATGTTGTAATGGAGCTATCTAAGCCCGAAACAAAGGTATTTAGTTTTGACTAATAGTCAAATTTATATCCAACCCCCTTGACAGTGGTGATACATTCGATACCTAATTTTACCCTTATCTTTCTGATATGCACGTCAATAGTTCTATCGCCAACAATCACATCGTTGCCCCAAACCTGAGATAAGATCTCGTTTCTTAAAAATACTCGACCCGGTTGTGCTGCTAATAAATAAAGTAATTCAAATTCTTTTTTAGCCAAAATATGCACCACGCCATTTAAAACAGTTTTGTATTGTTCTGAATCTATGACAAGGTCTTTAATTTGTAAAGTTTTAGTTTCTGAAGTAGCAGGCTGTATCCTTCTAAACAAGGCACTAATTCTGCTCACAAGCACTTTTGGACTAATAGGTTTATTGATAAAATCATCTCCTCCTAATTCTAAACCTTTGATATGGGAAGCTTCATCATTCAATGCAGTTAATAATACGATCAAAGTTTTATCAAACTGCTTGTTGCTTCTTAAATATTCACAAACTTCAAATCCAGTACGCTTAGGCATCATCACATCTAAAATGATGCAATCTGGATTAAATTGTTTTGCTTTCTCAATGGCTTCACTTCCGTCTTTAGCAGATTCAACTTCATAACCTGCTTTGTTTAGGTGGAAGCTTATAATTTCGATGATATCTGGTTCATCGTCTGCAATGAGTATTTTGATCGGATTGGTTTCCATAATGTATAGTGCAAAAATACCCTTTAATCAGCATAAGACTTGGGTAGTATAATATTAATTAATTGTTAACTAGATAATTATTTATGACCTACTGGAAACAGGTTTTAGCCCTTCATTAAATGTAATATATAAGGATTTGCCTTTTTTTCTCTACCCCAAGTGGTGGCTGGTCCATGGCCTGAATAGATCGTCATTGTATCTGGTAATGGAAAGATCTGCGTTTGGATACTTTTTATTAAATCCAATGGATTACTGCCTGGCAGATCTGTTCTGCCAACACCATCTTTGAAAATCAAATCTCCTCCAATCAAAAAATCTTGTGCCTCATGGTAAAAACAAACACTGCCTGGTGAGTGCCCCGGTGTTTCAAGCACCTTAAACACATCTTTTCCAAATTGAATCAGTTCGTCTTGTTGTATATATTGCACTTTTCCTTTGTAGGCTTCTGTCGGAACACCCCATCTTGCACCACCTTCAGGCAAACGGTCAATGACTGCCTGTTCCTTTTGATGAAATAAAGCAGTTAATCCATAAGTGGCACTCACAAAATTATTACCAAACACATGATCTAAATGACAATGTGTATTGAGTAGCAAAGTTGGTGTTAAATGATTGTCTGAAATGAAGTTGGCAAGTTGCGCTTGCTCATGTTTTAAATAACAACCTGGGTCAACTATAATCGCTTCTTTTTCACTATTAAAAATGATAAAAGTGTTTTCCTGAAATGCATTGAAACAAAAACTTTGAATGGTCAACATGAGTGTTAATTTAATGCTTGATTGCTTGTAAGATATTTTTTACAATCGCAGGACCTTCATAAATAAATCCAGTCCATACTTGCACTAAACTTGCGCCTGCATCCATTTTTGCTTTTGCATCTGCTGGTTTGAAAATACCACCACTTGCAATAATAGGTAGTCTGTCACCAATGCCATTGTATAGATATTCCAATACTTGATTCGATTTGGTGAGTAGTGGTTGTCCACTTAATCCGCCCGCACCAATGGCTTTTGCTCGAGCTTTATTTGATTCAGTTAATAAGCAACGATCTAGTGTAGTATTACTGGAAACTAGTCCATCAATTTTTACTTCCGAAGTCAATGCAATGATATCATCCAATGCACTTATTTCTAGATCGGGTGCAATTTTTAAAAGGATGGGTTTATTATTTTGATTGATTAACTGAAGTTCAGAAAATATTTTTCTCAATGCTTCTTTTTCTTGTAATTCACGAAGACCTGGTGTGTTAGGAGAACTTACATTCACCACAAAATAATCTACTACTTCCTCTAGTCCAATAAAGTTGGTGCAGTAATCCTTCCAAGCATCTTGATTTTCGGTCACTTTATTTTTTCCAATATTACCACCAATAATTAAATTGGATTGGCTGTTTGATTTTCTTTCTTTTAATCTTTTTGCAATGGCTTCTACGCCGTCATTGTTAAATCCCATACGATTGATCAATGCTTTTTGATCTGGGATTCTAAACAATCTTGGTTGAGGATTACCAGCTTGAGGTTTAGGTGTCACTGTACCAATTTCAACAAATCCAAAACCTAACATTTCTAAACCATCCAAATGTGCTGCGTTTTTATCAAATCCTGCCCCAAGGCCTACTGGGTTAGGAAACTGCAAGCCAAAAACAGTCTTGGATAAACTCGGATCCTGCACTTGAAAATGGTCACTTAACCATGTATTCATTATGGGCAATGCTGCAGCCATATCTAAGCCCTTCATAGAAACATTGTGTGCGGTTTCAGGAGGGAGTAAAAACAAGCTGTTTCTGATGAATGGATAGATCATGCCTCAAATTTACAATGAAATATTTAGTTGCATAAACAACTGTTTATAAAAAAGCCTACATTTAGGGTGTCAATTAAAGACTTTTTTATGCAAGAAGCTTATATCGTAGCGGGTTTTAGAACAGCAGTGACCAAAAGTAAGAAAGGTGGTTTCCGTTTTATGCGTTCAGACGAATTAGCCATTGAACTTATTCAGGGTTTAATGAAATCCTTGCCTGCATTGGAATACAAATTAATTGACGATGTGATTGTGGGCAATGCAGTGCCTGAGGCAGAACAAGGCCTACAATTTGGTAGAATCATTGCTGCAAAAGCGTTGGGTATAGAAGTGCCAGGGATTACCATTAATCGTTATTGCGCAAGTGGTTTAGAAAGTATTGCAATGGCCACAGCAAAAATCAGAACAGGTATGGCAGATTGTATCATCGCAGGTGGAACAGAATCCATGTCCATGGTTCCAACTGCTGGTTGGAAAACAGTTCCAGCTTATTCGATTGCCAAAGACGAACCAGATTTTTATTTATCAATGGGTTTAACTGCCGAGGCGGTGGCCAACGAATACAGTGTCAGCAGAGAAGATCAAGATGCTTTTGCATTGGCGTCTCATCAAAAAGCAAAACAAGCGATTGACAATGGTCATTTCAAAAAAGGCATCCTGCCAATTGAAATCACTGAGACTTATCTTAACGAAAACAATAAGAAAGCAACACGCAACTATACAGTAGACACAGATGAAGGCGTTCGTGCAGACACGACTTTAGAAGCTTTAGCAAAATTAAAACCAGCATTTGCTTTGAAAGGAAGCGTGACTGCTGGTAACTCCTCTCAAACAAGTGATGGTGCAAGCTTTGTGGTGGTGATGAGTGATCGTTTAATGCAATCTCTAGGACTTAAACCAATTGGAAGATTGGTGAATTGCGCAGTGGCTGGGGTGCATCCAAGAATTATGGGGATTGGACCAATAGAAGCAGTTCCAAAAGTACTGAAGCAAGCTGGCATGAATTTAGATCAGATTGACCTTTTTGAGCTCAATGAAGCCTTTGCGTCTCAGGCCTTAGCAGTAATTAGAACCCTAGGGTTAGATCAAAATAAAGTCAATATCAATGGGGGTGCAATCGCCTTAGGCCATCCCTTGGGATGTACAGGGTCAAAGTTAACTGTACAGATAATCAATGACTTAGAACGATTGAATAAGCGATATGGTATCGTTACAGCCTGTGTAGGTGGTGGCCAAGGTGTAGCCGGCATCATCGAGCAACTCTAAAATAACGTTCATCCATTTTTTATTGATTTTTGGGCAAAATGCAATAGCTTAGAACTTCATTATTTTAAAAAGAAAATAAAGTTCATATGCGTATTATTACCCTTGGTTCTATGCTATTGGCAACTGTTTTGACAATGAGTCAAGCAAATGCTCAAAAAGTAAAGAAAGCAGCTGCTGCTCCAGTAGCTACTACCGAAAAAGTAGACATCAACAAAGTATTTAAAGGTTGGAAGCCAAGAAATATTGGACCAGCAAGTATGAGTGGACGTGTTACGACCATTGATGCAGAAGTTGCGAATCCAAATCATATCTGGATTGGTGCAGCATCGGGCGGTGTTTGGAAAACAAGCAATGCCGGTGTAAGTTGGACACCAGTTTTTGATGAACAACCTATTTTAAATATTGGTGCATTAGCCATTCAGCAATCTAATCCAAGCGTTGTTTGGGTAGGTACAGGAGAAGGTAATCCAAGAAACTC